>CAMWLJ010000021.1 GCA_947175055.1 uncultured Lachnospiraceae bacterium
AGAGATCCACGTCGGGTACGTTGACGCCCTTATGGTTGGAGACGGTTCCGCCGTTGATCACACGGCAGACAATATTGGTGCGGTCTACCTGTTCCACCTGCATCTCGATCAGACCGTCGTCGATCAGTACGCGCATGCCGACTTCTAGATCTTCATAGAGCCGGTTGTAGGTCACGCTTACCTTGTCTTTGGTGCCCTCAACCTCGTCGGCGGTCAGGGTGAAGAGTTGGCCGTCTGCCAGGGTCACACGTCCGTCCTTGAAATTTTTCACCCGGACTTCCGGGCCTTTGGTATCCAGCAGGATCGCCACCGGCTGTCCTACTTCTTTACGCAGTTTCTTTATCATATCCATTCTTTTTTTGTGTTCGTCGTAAGTTGCGTGGGAAAAATTACACCGCGCGACGTTCATTCCCGCCAGCATCATCTGTCTTAACACATCTTCATTGTCCGTTGCCGGGCCAAGGGTACATACGATCTTTGTTTTTCTCATAGAAATCCTCCATTCCTGCTCAGCCTGTGAACTTGGGTGCAAGCACAAAGCTGAAAGCATCTAAAGATGCCGCTATGTGGCATAAATATTTATACGCACTCTATCATATCATATTCATCTTCCGGACAACAAGGAAGTATTTTGCTAAGAATTTATGTGAAGCAGGATGTAAAAGGGATATATACGGATGATCTTGAAGTTTTCTGAAATCACTTTACAGAAAGGATTGTACAGAATACAATAGTTGTAATCATGAGCGAAATTTGAAGAGAGAGGGAGAAGTGTGATGTGGTTAAGGAAGAGGATGTATGCAGGTATCCTGGCTGCTGTTGTGGCGGTTGCATCTATGCAGCTTCCGGCTGGGACTGTCTATGCAAGAGAGACAATCGTATTATCGGATGGGATGGAAATAACTGAGGAGAAGGCGCAGCCCGCGGAAAATGGAGCCGGCGCAGTGTCGGAGAAGGCGAGTCAGCAGGGAGACGGTGAACAGCTGGGGGAGTCAGGCGACAGTAATGAGTCGGAGCAACCAGGTGATAGTGGAGTACAGCCCGGAGAAGCGGACGACAGTGACGGATCGGAGCAACCAGGCAATGGTGGTGAACAGCCCGGGGAGTCAGACGGCAGTAACGAGTCGGAGCAACTAGGGGATGACGGCGGCCAGCCGGGAGAGCCGGGCGGCAGTAACGAGTCGGAGCAACCAGGGGATGACGGCGAACAGCCAGGCGACGGTAGTGAGCAGCCGGATGACGGTGATAAGACAGAAGAGCCGGATGATGGAGGTAATACGCCTGCGGAGCCGGGGGAAAACGACGAGAATGAGGGCGAGTCTGAGAGTACGGACGGTTCCGGGGAAGAGAACGGGGAGCAGGAGGATCCTGCTGATGAGATGCAGGAGCAAGTTTCCGGCAATGAAATTCCGGGATCCATGATATCCGACACTCTGCCGGAAGAAGGCGGCGGGCGCGGTATTATGGCGGTGGGAGAGGCATTGAATCTTGCGAATCTGTCGGCAGAATATACCGCGCTTGACGGCTCACGGATCAGTTCCACTGCGCAGGGACGGCCGAAGGTCCTGATATTCTATAGCAATATGTGCGGTAACAGTCGGGGCACCATTCAGCGGATCAGCCAGAAGATCGGTGATTTTGCCGAGGCGGATATTTACGCTATAGAGACAAACTGCAAAACGAAAGAAGAAGTTGAGAGCTTTCAGGCGCAGTACGGGTGCAAAGAGATTGTCTTTTCTTATGATACAGGTATGCTCAACCAGAGAAGCATGTGGGATTATGTGGATGTAAGCGGAGTCGGCAATCCTTCTTCCGACGGCAAAGTTTCCATTACCTGGCCGGTGATCGCTTATATTGATGCAGACGATCGTCTGCAATATGTAACCACGGCAGCCCAGACTGCAGAGGGGGTATTGTCTAATCTGAAGCAGTACTGCGGATATAGCACTGAGGGCAAAGAGAGATACAAGATCACTTATGTGCTGGGCGGCGGAACAAACAGTGCGGAGAACCCTTCCTTCTATACTTCGGAAACAGACACGATCATACTGCAGGACGCCATTAAGACGGGACAGCCGTTTGAAGGCTGGTATAAGGATCCGTTCTATTCTGCAAGAGTGAGGGAAATTGTCAAAGGCAGTACAGGGAATATAACACTTTATGCGAAATGGGGCGCTGCGTCGGCGTCTGAGATACCTTCGATCGATATGACACCGGCTGAAGGCAACGTAGTCGTAGGATTTTCGGGCGCTTATTATACGGAAAGCGTGGATAAGATCCTGAATCGCCTAAATGAGATACGGTGGGAAGCCTGTACGCAGGGAGTGCGACACCCGGCGACCGGAAAGCCGATGACAGAGGCGGATTATGTGCCGCTGCAATGGTCGTCAGATCTGGAAGCGATCGCCAGGCTGCGGGCGGCTGAGGCAACTATTGAGAATGGTCATATGAGACCGAATGGCAAGCTTACTTTTAGCGCAACGACTTCCAACGGGGAACAATCTTATGCAGAGAATCTGGCTTGGAATTACAGCGGGCTGATGGCAGGAATCGAGCAGTGGTACGCGGAGAAGAAGTATTGGGTAAATCAAACGGCCGGGGAAGAGACAGGCCATTACGTGAGCATAATCTATCCGGAACACCGCAGTGTCGGTGTAGGAGCGTTCCGGCTCTCCAGCGGCGGCTGGTATGCCGTGGCCCAGCAATTCAGCTATGAGGATACACTGGATGCCTATAAGAACCCCAGTCAGGGAAAATGTATACAGAATATAGAGGTACAGGGAAGCAAGGTAACGGAATGCAAATTCGGCGAGGATATGGCAGCCTATCTCAGAGAAGGCGCCACATATCAGATTCCGGTCGATGTTACCGTGCAGTATGACGATTATTATGGTAAGGCCAAAGAATACAGTGGATCTTACCAGGCAGGCGGAACGTGGAGTTCTTCCAATGAGAAAGTTGCTGTTGTAGATGGCGGAGGAGTGCTGCGTGCCATAGGAAAAGGAACAACGGAAATCAGTCTCAAGATTGATCCCAAGACCGATAAACCGACAATATCGACCGTGTTTACGGTATATGGCCGGGATGAGAATCCGATCACGGTTCAGCGTCCCGATGTCACGACCTACAAAGTCGGACAAAAGCTTGATGTGACGGGCGGAAAGGTGACATATGTGCCATCGTCGGGCGAAAGCATCGTGACCAAAGAGCTGACACCGGAAATGCTGAGCGGATTTGATTCCTCTAAACCGGGAATTTGTACGGTAAACGTCAGCTGTGGCGGCTATGTTACCGATTTCGACACGTTGATCGTGGAGGAGCCGGCGCTCTCGGCAGACTATGGACAACGGCTAGACCAGGTTGCCCTGCCGGCATGCGATCATGGAACTTATAGGTGGCAGGACGGCACGACAGTATTGGATCAGGTTGGCACACGCATCTTCACAGCGGAATTTACACCTGCAGATCAAGGGAAATTTCAGAAGCTGACAGACATACAGGTGAAGGTCACGACACAGATGATGCTGGGAGAGGAGACTGAGGTAGCTTTTAAGAGCAATACGTTTGTCTACAACGGGGCCGAGCAGGAGCCGAAGGTGGTCGTTTTTGCAGGGAACACCGTATTGACAGAGGGAGAGGATTACGAGCTGTCCTACGAGGACAATAAGGATGCAGGCACGGCAGCGGTGACTGTGCAGGGAATCGAACATTATCATGGCAGTATCCGCAGGACTTTTGAGATCCAGCCGGCCCCGGTGGTGATCAGGGCAAAGGATACGACGATCCTGGTCGGCGGGAAGATTCCGGCTTATGACGGCTACGCTTATGAGGTAAGCGGCCTGATGAAGGGCGATAAGCTGATAGAGAATCCCATCTTCTCCTGTGCTGCTGCCGGCACGGATAAGACCGGTTGTTATGACATTATTCCAGGAGGCGCGGATGCCGGCCCGAACTATACGATATCCTATGAGAAGGGCAGATTGATCGTAGCCAACGAATATGTTTCTTGCACGGTAACTTTTGATGTGCAGGGTCATGGGACGGCGCCGGACGATCAGGTTGGCATCAGGGTCGGCGATATGGTAAAGCGGCCTGCAGATCCCTCTGCCGAAGATTATCGGTTCGATGGCTGGTACAGAGACGCCGCATGTACGAAGGAATGGAAGTTTGATACCGATATCGTGCAGGCTGATATGACATTATATGCGAAATGGCTGTATGATGCGGGCAGGCAAGACGGCTTTGCGATGCAGGAAATAGCTGATATGTATTATACAGGGAAGGCTTGTAAGCCTGCGGTGAGTGTCTATGATGGCCCGACACTGCTTAAGGCAGGCCGGGATTATCAGATCAGATATTATAATAACGTCAATGCCAACAAGGACAATATGCGCAAGCAGGGTAATGGTGTGGGAGCCTTTTTCAAGGAGGAACTTCCTTATGTGGAGATCACCGGAAAAGGTAACTATACGGAGAAAGTTAAAGTAAACTTCAATATTCTTCCGGTAATGATCGGAGACGGCGGCAAGGATGCAGCGGCCGGCGTGACGGTGAAGGCGACGGATCAGCTTGTGAAAGCAACGAAAGTACAGAAACCGTTTAGCTCCATCAAATACGGTAAGACGATGCGGAAGGAGATAGATTATACCGTATCCCTGGTAGTAGAAAACGGACGTGATCAGTCGGGCAGGAACCTGGCTGTGGGCAAGGAACTGGAGGGAGCTGTCATTCCTGCAGGATATGAGGGAGAATTCAAGCTGACGATCCAGGGAATCGGGAACTACACAGGCAGCATCAGTAAACCAGTTTACGTTGCGGACAAAGCGCATTTGATCAAGAATGCCCGGATCACGCTGGGCAGGAACCTTAAGAATATTTCCTTTGATGGCAAAGCAATAGAATTACGTGCTGCGGAAAATGATTCTGCGGATGTATTTACGGTAAAATACGGCAGGGAATCACTGCGATACAATAAGGATTATCGCGTGCGATACCGCAACAATGACCGGGTCGGCAAGGCGGAACTGACCATCATCGGGATGGGTGAATATGTCGGTGAGAAAACAGTGACTTTCAACATTACGGGGAGGTCTTTTACATCCAGAACGGTGGATATAGAAGGTATAGAAGACAAGGTCTACACCGGAACGGCGTTGACGCAGAATGATGCTTTTGTGATTTACGGGAAAGGAACGGAGGACGAAAGAGCGCTGGTATACGGGACAGATTATACGATCAGCTATGCGAAGAATGTGAATGCCGGTACTGCCGTTATGACCTTCAAGGGAACGGAACAAGCAGGTTACAGAGGAAGTTTTAAGCAGACGTTTAAGATCGCGGCCGCAGATATCACGCAGACCGAGCAGGCAGCAGAGATGAAGGATATGTCTGTCAGCTACAGCAGAGCAGGTGTTATGCCAGGCAGCGAGGTCGTACTTACCAATGGGGCAGGCATCAGACTGATCAATGGAAAAGATTATACGCTGCGGTATAAGAATAATAAGGCAGTGGCGGATAGGTCAGACGAAGAGCCGCCGACGATCGTTGTGAAGGGTAAAGGAAACTATACGGGAGAGCTTCCGGTCTATTTCAGCATCGTCAAGAAAGAGCTTACTGCAGACGATATCACGATCAAAACCTCATCCGTAGCCTATAAGGAGAATAAGGAAGCCGATTATGCATATAAGCCGTCGGTAAAACTGCTGGATGGAAAGAAGCAGCTGCGTGCAGGTGTGGATTACGAGATTACCTATGTGAACAATACGCAGGCTGCCTATGAGGCTTATCTGCAGGATTCCGGAAGAATCGAGCAGAATGCAGCGGCTGGCAATGAGGCAGAACGGGGAGGAGGTGCAGGAGGGCCGCAGGCAGTTATCACGCAGAAAGCAGACAGCAGCTATACGCAGCGGGAACCGCTTGTCGTACCGCTTACGATCTACCGTAACAAGCTGACGAAATCAAATCTGACGGTGGAGATTGCTGAGTCCGTCTATACAGGAACGACAGTTACGCCTAAAGTGACGGTATATTACCAGGGCAAAGACGGGGGCAGCAGGGTCCTGCTTACAGAAGGAACGGATTATTCGCTTACTTATGGAAATAATACCACCTCCGGTAAAAATAAAGGAAGCGTTAAGATCAGCGGTATCGGGCCTGATTACGGCGGTGACGTGACTGTGAAGTTTGATATTGGGAAGAAAGTGATCGCCTATTAGGCAGTATCTACAAAACGGGTTCTCGATGGTAATTTCCTCGGGAACCCGTTTTAGGATATTCATGAAAGCTTTTGCGCCTGGGCATTCACTGTTTTTTTATGTATTTCTTTTCAAAATAATACACTTTCCTAAATATGGTGTGGTTGCTATAATAAGATATGAAGACATACTAAGCCGGCAAAGAACGCCGCCTAAGTATGTCATAGCCATGAACGGGTATATCCCGGGAAAATGAGAGGAGAAAGCAGAATGCAGATCAATTACAATGAACAGAACAGGGTGTTTAAGATAGATACGGAACATACCAGTTACTGTATTGGTATCGTGGATGAGGAAAACTTTGTCGGACACATTTATTATGGAAGGAAGCTGACAGATGATAATCTGTGTTATCTGATGCGGACGACGGAGCCGCCTTTCGTGCCGTCGAGGAACAACAGGGACAGGACATCATTCCTGGACACGTTTCCGATGGAATACACGGGGCACGGGCTGGGGGATTACCGTGAGGGTACTTTGATGGTGAGAACGGCAGGTGGTCATTCGGGTGTGTCGCTGTCCTATGTCTCTCATAGGATCATTGATGGAAAAGAAGTGCTTGCGGGACTTCCGGCGACTTTCGGGGAGGCCGATGCCTGCAAGACGTTGGAGATCACGTGTGAAGACAAGATTTTGGGGCTGCAGGTAATCTTATCCTATAGTATTTTTGCAGACAATGACGCCATAGCACGGAGCGTGAGAGTTGTAAATGGCGGGAAAGAGGCTGTCTATCTGACAAAGGTTCTGTCGGCCTGCATCGATATGGATAATGAAGATTACGAGATGATCACGCTGCAGGGTTCCTGGGCGAGAGAACGGATCATCCAGACAAGACCTGTAGTGAAGGGCAAGCAGGGGGTATCTTCGGTGCGGGGAGAATCAAGCCATCAGGAGCATCCGTTTATGGCATGGAAAAGCAAGACGACTACGGAAGAGGCCGGGGATATCTATGCTATGAATTTTGTCTATTCCGGTAATTTCTTGGCGCAGATTGAGGGAGATCAGTTTGGCAGTATGCGGGCACTGATGGGCATTCATCCGCAGGATTTCTGTTGGAAACTGGAGCCGGGAGAAGCGTTCCAGGCACCGGAGGTGATCTGCGTGTATTCCGCGGAGGGTATCGGCGGTATGACCAGAACCTTCCATGACTTATATCGGAAGCATTTGATCCGGGGTGAATATAAAGATAAGAAGCGCCCCATCCTGATCAATAACTGGGAGGCGACTTATTTCAACTTTGATACGGATAAATTACTGGATATCGCGCGGGAAGCGTCGGGTCTCGGCATAGAGATGCTGGTCATGGACGACGGCTGGTTTGGGTATCGGAATGATGACAATACGAGCCTGGGAGACTGGCAGGTCAATGAGGAGAAGCTAAAAGGCGGCCTGAAATATCTGGTGGATGAGGTCAATAAGCTGGGCCTGAAATTCGGCATATGGCTGGAGCCGGAGATGATCTCCCCGGATTCCAACCTGTACAGAGCACATCCCGACTGGGCATTTGCAATTCCCGGTAGAACGGGAAGCCTTGCCAGAAATCAGTATGTGCTGGATCTGACGAGACAGGAAGTGCGGGACTATGTGTATGATATGATCGCAGCGGTGCTGCGCAGCGCGAATATCGAGTATGTGAAATGGGATATGAACAGACAATTGTCTGATATGGGAAGCTGTGGCCTGCCTGCCGACAGACAGGGTGAACTTTTCCACAGACAGGTGCTTGCGGTGTATGAGCTGCAGGATCGGATGACGAAGGAATTCCCATATCTGTTGTTGGAGAACTGCTCCGGGGGAGGGGCAAGATTTGATCCGGGCATGCTCTATTACAGCCCACAGATCTGGTGCTCTGATGATACGGATGCGGTGGAGAGGCTTTCTATTCAGGCCGGTACGGCAATGATCTACCCGCTGTCCACCATGGGAGCACATGTGTCTGACTGCCCGAATCATGCGCTGGGACGGACAACGCCTTTTGAGACGAGAGGATATGTGGCGCTGGCAGGCACTTTTGGCTATGAACTTGATGTAACTAAGATTCCGGAAGAAGACCGGGCTATGATACCGGCGCAGACGGCAATGTATCACAAGTACAACGATCTGGTGCGTGAGGGAGATTATTACAGGATTGCGCATTATGCCGAAAACCATTATTATGATTGTTATGAGGTTGTGGCCAAGGATAAGAGCGAGGCGCTTGTCACCTACATTCAGGTGCTGAACCGTCCTAATTACCACAGCAGGCGTATCAGGATACCGGGGCTTGATCTGCAGGCGGTCTATGGGATAGAGAATACAGAGGACTGGCCTGAGATCGCACAGACGGAGTACAGAGGAGATGCGCTGCAGTTTGCGGGCATCAATATACCGCCGCTTTGGGGCGATTTCAAGGGGAGGCTTCTGCATCTTGTGAGAAAGTAGTGGGAAGGATGAGAAGGTTGAATGAATTTGTGCCGAGGCGTCACAGATTCTATTGAACGCGTCCTTGGCGTAAAACGCTTCGCAAAAAACTGCTTCGGCATGGAGGTAAATATGATCGTACAGAAGTATAAGGATATGTTACAGGGGAAATCGGTAATTCGCCAGTTGTCAGAGTTTGCGACAGCCAGGGGGGCCGAGATCGGATATGAGAATGTGTTTGACTACAGTCTGGGGAATCCCTCGGTACCAACGCCGCAGGCGTTTACGGAGACGATGATCCGTCTGCTGCAGGAGAAGGATCCCATGGAACTGCACGGATACAGCCAGAGTCTGGGTATCCCGGCGGTACGGGATAAGGTGGCGGCATCACTGAACAGGAGGTTCGGGATGCAGTATACGGGAAACCATATTTTCATGACCACGGGCGCAGCGGGTGCTATAGCTCATGCGGTGCGGTGTGTGAGCCAGCCGGGGGATGAGATTCTGACTTTTGCACCCTATTTTCCGGAGTATGGGCCTTATATCAACCTGACAGGGGCCAAACTCAGGGTAGTGCCGGCGGATATGGAACATTTCCAGGTGAATCTGGAGGCATTTGAGGAAATGCTTACAGATAAGGTGGCGGCAGTGCTCATCAATACACCGAACAACCCTTCGGGGACGGCTTACTCCACCGAGACGATCAGGCAGATGACCGCAATTATGACGAAAAAGCAGGAGCAGTATGGGCATGATATCTTCCTGATCTCGGATGAGCCATACAGGGAGATCGTGTTTGCCGGGGTGGACGCGCCGTATCCTGCAAAATTCTATGACAATACACTATCCTGCTATTCCTTCTCCAAATCCTTGTCCCTGCCGGGAGAGCGGATCGGGTATGTGGCGGTAAACCCGGCATGTACGGATGCGGAGCTGATCAGTGCGATGTGCAGTCAGATCTCCAGAGGAACGGGGCACAATTGTCCGCCGTCCATTATACAGCTGGCAGTAGCTGAGGTACTGGAACTGACTTCGGATCTGTCGGTTTATGAGACGAATATGAACATACTATATAAGGAACTTACGGAGCTTGGCTTTGCGTGCGTAAAGCCGGGCGGCACTTTCTACATGTTCCCGAAGGCACTGGAGGACGATGCGGTGGCATTTAGTGAGAAGGCGAAGAAGTACGATCTGATCCTTGTACCAAGTGACAGCTTTGGTGTCAAAGGGTACTTCCGGATCGCATACTGTATCGACACGGAGAAAGTGGAACGTTCCCTGGATGCATTCAGAAGATTTGTGAGAAGTGAATACTAAGTGGAATGAAATATTTTCCATAAATTTCGCGGATCCGGCATAAATTATAGTATGGCATTAATTGAAAAAAGGTGATAAGATGATACTATTTGCAGCAAATATAAATTCTCTGATTAGCAATTTCGTTCAACAAACTGAACAAGTTCAGTTAGAGTTTGTGACGCTTCGGCATGGAGAGAAAATGGTATAACAGGAGGTTAGCAAGAATATGATAAGTATCATGGAGATCATCAAGACGATCTTATTCGGCATTGTAGAGGGGATCACGGAGTGGCTGCCTATTAGCAGTACAGGTCATATGATTCTGTTGAACGAATTTGTGAAGCTGGATGTGTCGGAAGAATTTTGGGAAATGTTTCTGGTGGTGGTCCAGCTGGGGGCGATCCTGGCGGTAGTTTTATTGTTCTGGAATAAGATCTTTCCATTCAAGTTCAAGGAGAGACCGGTGATCCGGACGGACATCTTCGTGCTTTGGTTTAAGATACTGGTGGCGTGTATTCCGGCGGCGGTGATCGGACTGGCATTTGACGATGTATTTGACGCACTTTTTTATAATCCGACCTGCGTGGCGATAGCGCTGATCGTATTTGGTATTGCCTTTATTGTGATCGAGAACCGGAATAAGAATCTGTCGCCGAAAATTACGGAGCTTGGTCAGATCACGTTCCAGACGGCCTTTATGATCGGCGTATTTCAGCTTCTGGCGGCTGTTTTTCCGGGGACGTCCAGATCCGGTGCAACGATCGTGGGAGCATTGCTTATTGGGGTATCCAGAACGGTGGCGGCGGAGTTTACCTTTTTCCTGGCGATTCCGGTCATGCTGGGGGCCAGTCTGCTCAAGATCGTAAAGTTTGGCTTTAGCTTTACAGGAGCAGAACTTACTGTACTGATATTGGGTATGGCGTCAGCATTCCTGGTATCCGTGATCGTGATCCGTTTCCTGATGGGGTATATCAAGAAACATGATTTCAAGGTGTTCGGATGGTACCGGATCGTGCTGGGGGCGGCAGTACTGTTGTATTTTACAGTAGCAGCATAAAACGGAGCGGGGTAACAAGTCTGTGGTAGAAAATGGGCATTTTTATGACTTATTTATGTCATTTCGTATAGAATGCAAGTAGAAAGATTAACTATTTGCTACAGATTGTTGATTGACACTGCATTGCTATTGCGTTAAAATCCCCATAGAGTCCCAAACTGCAGGGGTTTAGGGATTATGAAAAAGTAAGCATTGTAACATTTTTATGTCCGACGGTTCGGACTTGTGGGAAGGAGAATTTTCATGGCAGCAGCGAAGAAGACAACGGCAGCTAAAGAAGTAGCGGCTAAAGTTGCAGATACAAAGACAGACGAAGTTAAGACAGCTAAGGAAGCACCTGCAGCAAAGACGGAAACAGTAACAGAGACTACAACGGCAGAAGCTAAGAAACCGGGCAGGAAGCCTGCGGCAGAGAAGGCGCCCGCTAAGAAACCGGGTAGAAAACCTGCGGCGGAGAAGAAAGCGCCGGCTAAGAAGGAGACAGCAAAGAAAGAAACTGTAAAGAAGGAGCCTGCAGCGAAGAAGGCTGAGGTGAAGGAAGCTGTACATATCCAGTTTGGCGGAAAGTCTTACGCATCGGAGGATCTGGTCAAGATCGCGAAGGATGTATGGGTTTACGATCTGAATCAGGAAGAGAAGAGCTTCAAGTCTGTAGAGTTGTATGTGAAGCCGGAGGAGAACGTAGTTTATTATGTGATCAACGGGGAAGTACAGGGAAGCTTCAATATTTAAGCTTTGGACTTACATATTTTAATCTTTTTCCGGAGAAGATAATTTCGGAAATTTGAAAAAGTGATGGCGTATGGACAGTCAGTTTGAGAAGAGTCTCAGATTGGCTGTTTTCTTTACACTATTTTTTTCATATTTTTTTAATAATTATTTTGCAGGGAGATGTTGACAACAAAAATCTTAAGTGATAACTTACTACTAGAAGATGTTAGCACTCTTAAGGGTTGAGTGCTAACAATAGGAGAAATGGTATGCAGTTAGATGAAAGAAAATATACAATATTGCAGGCCATCATCCGCACTTACTTAGAGACGGGTGAGCCGGTAGGAAGCAGAACGATCTCTAAATATACCGACTTGAATCTGAGTTCAGCGACCATCCGCAATGAGATGGCGGATCTGGAGGAACTGGGCTATATCTTACAGCCCCACACTTCCGCGGGACGTATTCCATCCGATCAGGGATATCGCCTGTACGTGGATAAGATGATGGAGGAGAAGGAACGGGAAGTGGAGGAGATGAAGGAGATTCTTCTGGAGAAGGAAGATAAGATGGATCACCTCCTGAAACAGGCCGCGAAGCTGCTGGCGAATAATACGGAGTATGCCGCCATGGTATCCGCGCCGCAGTATCACCGCAACAAGTTGAAGTTCATCCAGCTTTCGCGGGTAGACGGCCGCCATATTCTGGCAGTCATCGTTGTGGAAGGCAACGTGATCAAGAACACGATGCTGACGGTGGCTGAGGAGCTAAGCGATGAGACACTCCTGAAGCTGAACATTCTGCTGAATACACACCTGAACGGTCTGACCATGGAACAGATCAATCTTGGTATGATAGCAGCGATGAAGCAGCAGGCGGGAATCCACAGCGATATCGTAGCAGGTGTGATCGATGCGGTGGCCGAGGCGATCAAGGCAGATGAAGATCTGGAGATCTACACGAGCGGTACGAAGAATTTCTTCAAGTATCCGGAACTGGCCGATCACGAGCGGGCCAGCGAACTGATCACTACCTTTGAGGAGAAGCAGCTTCTGAGTGAATTGGTGCAGGATAACCTGGCAGATGAGAACAATACAGGCATACAGGTCTACATTGGCAATGAGACACCGGTACAGGGTATGCGGGACTGCAGCATCGTGACAGCCACTTACGAGCTGGACGCAGGGATGAAAGGCACTATCGGCATCATCGGACCGAAGAGAATGGATTATGAGAAAGTGGTCAAGAACCTGAAACTGTTGAAAAATCAGCTGGATGACCTTTACAGGAAGTAAGAGACAGATATAGAAGATATAGATCAGGAAGAACAGGCATGACAGAAAGGAATGAGGAGCATGGCAGAAGAAAAAGATATCCTGCAGGAAGAAGATAGAATCGATGAAAATACGCCGGAAACAGAGACAGAGACCGGAGAAGAAGTGACCGGCGAGGAGACGGCAGCGGAATCAGTGGAGGAAGAGACGGCAGAACCGTCCAAAGAGAGCCGGAAAGAGAAGAAGAAAAGAGAGAAGGCAGACAAGAAGCAGGACGCTCTGAAAGAGAAGATCGAGGAACTGGAAGACAGAGTGAAACGTCAGATGGCGGAGTTTGACAATTTCCGCAAGCGGTCCGAGAAAGAGAAGACTATGATGTTCGAGACCGGAGCAAAGAGCGTGATCGAGAAGATCTTGCCAGTGGTGGATAATTTCGAGAGAGGATTGGCATCTGTGTCTGAGGAACAGAAGGCGGACGGCTTCGCACAGGGCATGGAGATGATCTATAAGCAGCTGATGACAGAGCTTGAGAAGATGGAAGTGAAACCGATCCCGGCGGTGGGAGAGGAATTCAACCCGGATTTCCACAATGCAGTGATGCAGGTGGAGAGCGAAGAATATGAGTCGGGCGTGATCGCGCAGGAGCTGCAGAAGGGATATACCTATCGGGACGGTGTCGTGAGACACAGCATGGTCGCAGTAGTGAGCTAGAAGGCAGTGCGCAGGGAAAAGGTTCAGAGCGTATGCCAAACGATAGAGCGGATAGTCTGTGAAAAGAAGCCGGGTCCTACGGAGCGGTTACTCTTTTCAGATGATCATAGATAATCAATGTATATAGCAAGAAAGGCATCTTTAATAGGAGGAAGAAATTATGAGTAAAATTATCGGAATTGACTTGGGAACAACCAACAGCTGTGTAGCGGTCATGGAAGGCGGTAAGCCGGCAGTCATCGCTAATACGGAAGGAGCAAGGACAACACCGTCCGTAGTGGCTTTTACAAAGACAGGTGAGAGACTTGTGGGTGAGCCGGCGAAGCGTCAGGCGGTTACCAACGCCGACAAGACCATCGCGTCCATCAAGAGAGATATGGGTACCGACAGAGGCCGTACCATCGACGACAAGAAATATTCCCCGCAGCAGATCTCTGCTATGATTCTGCAGAAACTGAAAGCGGACGCCGAGAATTATCTGGGTGAGAAGGTGACAGAAGCTGTCATCACCGTTCCGGCATACTTCAATGATGCGCAGAGACAGGCGACCAAGGATGCCGGCAAGATCGCGGGTCTGGAAGTAAAGCGTATCATCAACGAGCCTACGGCAGCAGCGCTGGCATACGGCCTTGACAATGAGAAAGAGCAGAAGATCATGGTATACGACCTGGGCGGCGGTACTTTTGACGTATCCATCATCGAGATCGGTGACGGTGTGATCGAAGTGCTTTCCACCAACGGCGATACCCGTCTGGGCGGCGACGATTTCGACCAGAAGGTGATCGACTGGATGTTAGCTGAGTTCAAGGCACAGGAAGGCGTGGATCTGTCCGGTGACAAGATGGCGCTGCAGAGACTGAAAGAGGCGGCTGAGAAGGCGAAGAAGGAGCTTTCTTCCGCGACAACGACCAATATCAACCTGCCGTTCATCACGGCTACGGCTGAGGGTCCGAAGCATTTTGACATGAACCTTACAAGGGCGAAATTTGACGAATTGACACATGATCTGGTAGAGAAGACAGCTATTCCGGTACAGAACGCGATGAAGGATGCCGGCCTGACCAATTCCGATATCGGTCAGGTACTGCTGGTAGGTGGTTCCACACGTATCCCGGCGGTACAGGAGAAGGTAAGAATGCTGACAGGCAAAGAACCCAGCAAGTCCCTGAACCCTGACGAGTGCGTGGCACTGGGCGCTTCCATCCAGGGTGGTAAGCTGGCAGGCGATGCGGGCGCAGGTGAGATCCTGCTTCTGGATGTGACACCGTTGTCTCTGTCCATCGAGACCATGGGCGGTGTTGCTACCAGACTGATCGAGAGAAATACGACGATTCCTACCAAGAAGAGCCAGATCTTCTCCACAGCAGCAGACAACCAGACAGCGGTTGACATCAACGTGGTACAAGGTGAGAGACAGTTTGCGAAGGACAACAAGTCCCTCGGCCAGTTCAGACTGGACGGTATCCCGCCGGCAATGCGCGGTGTGCCGCAGATCGAAGTTACTTTCGATATCGATGCCAACGGTATCGTGAATGTTTCCGCGAAAGATCTGGGAACGGGCAAGGAACAGCACATCACTATCACGGCAGGTTCCAATATGTCCGACGATGAGATCGATAGAGCAGTCAAGGAAGCAGCTGAGTACGAGGCACAGGATAAGAAGCGGAAAGAAGCCATCGATACCAGGAACGAAGCAGATTCCTTCGTATTCCAGACAGAGAAGGCTCTGGGTGAAGTGGGTGATAAGATCGACGCTTCCGATAAGGCAAACGTAGAGGCAGACTTGCAGGCAGTTAAGGATATTCTGGAAAAGACCAAAGACCAGGAGATGAACGACAGCCAGATCGACGAACTGAAAGCGGCAAAAGAAAAACTGACCAATTCCGCACAGGCGCTGTTCACGAAGATGTACGAGAACATGCAGCAGGCACAGGGCGGTCCGGATATGAGCAATATGGGCGGCGCAGATGCAGGTGCACAGGGCGGTGCAGCAGATGATGTGGTAGACGGAGATTACAGAGAGGTCTAAGCACAGAACGCGCAAAGGTGGCGCAGATGAAGATAAAATGAAATTCAGAGATCCTTGGATGTCGGAGCACGGCATCCAAGAATTTCTATGTTTTGTCAGGAAGCATATTTATAGAGACGGACTTTCTGAGTAGAGCAGATTTGGAGGATAATAAATATGGCGGAACAGAAACGGGATTATTATGAGGTGCTTGGAATCGAGAAGAATGCCGACGACGCCGCGATCAAAAAAGCATACAGAGTTCTGGCTAAGAAATATCATCCGGATATGAATCCCGGCGATGCGGAAGCTGAGAAGAAGTTTAAAGAGGCTTCCGAGGCGTATGCAGTCTTGAGCGATCCTGAGAAGAGACGACAGTACGACCAGTACGGTCATGCGGCCTTTGACGGTGCGGGTGGACCTGGCGGTTTCGGCGGCTTTGATTTCAACAGCGCAGATTTTTCAGATATTTTCGGTGATATTTTTGGTGATATCTTCGGCGGTGGGCGCCGTGGAGGCAGAAGCAATGGGCCCATGAAGGGAGCGAATATCCGTTCCAGTGTGCGGATCACTTTTGAGGAAGCGGTATTTGGCGTGGAGAAGGAGATTGAGCTGACACTGAAGGATGAGTGTACGGCCTGTCATGGAACCGGGGCGAAGCCCGGAACCAGCCCGGAGACGTGTTCTAAGTGCGGTGGCAAGGGCCAGGTGGTATTTACCCAGCAGTCTTTCTTCGGCACGGTCAGAAATGTACAGACTTGTCCGGATTGTCACGGAACCGGTAAAGTCATCAAGGATAAGTGCCCGGATTGCCGCGGCACGGGCTATATTGCTAACAGGAAGAAGATTCAGGTGTCCATCCCTGCCGGGATCGATAACGGACAGTGCGTCCGCATACGTGACAAAGGGGAACCGGGGACAAACGGCGGTCCGAGAGGGGATTTGCTGGTAGAAGTCATTGTAGGCAGACATCCCATCTTCCAGCGACAGGATGAGAACATATACTCCACCGTACCGATGTCCTTTGCCATCGCAGCATTAGGCGGTGAGATCGTGATCGATACAGTGGATGGCAAGGTGATCTACGATGTGAAAGCCGGTACCCAGACTGACACCAAGGTGCGTCTGAAGGGTAAGGGGGTTCCCTCTTTACGCAACAAGGACATCCGGGGTGATCACTATGTAACGCTGGTGGTTCAGGTGCCGGATAAGCTGTCCCATGAGGCGAAGGATCTTCTGCGGAAATTCGACGAAGAGACAGGTGATACCCTGAATGCCGCGAAGAATGTTACTTCCAAGAAGGCCGAGGAGGCGCCGACGGGTAAGGGAAGAGGAAAGAAGAAACTCTGGAAATAAATACTATATATGAAATGAAAGCACATTTTCCTATTGCAGAAACAGGAGAGTGTGCTTTTTCTGTTATTGGCGGCCGGTATTTGGCGAGGAGGAGGCTGCAATGCATTGTAGTTTTCTATAAAAATATGTGATACAATGCTGATGTATCATATCAGTGACTTGACGGAGGTTGCAATGCTTAGTGAAAAAATATTAGGATATCTGGATGGCCTGGCCAAAATTGCGGAAGGACAGGATTATAAAATAGAATCCATCACATTTTATAATACCTATGCAGAGATTCCGGAGAAAGAAAAAAATGAAGATACACTTTTGGAGATGGAAGAGTATCTAAGCGGAAAAAATATAGAAATCATAGCGGACGGTATAGAATTAGAAACGGAAAATGTATCGCTTTCTCCGGATGAGAGGATTCGGCCTTTTGACCCGACTAAAATCAACATTACAATGGCGCCTATGGCCTTGGACTCGCTCGTGAGACGGTTAAAAAACGAAGAGATCAATTTAAATACGGAGTTTCAGCGGAAGAGTGGTTTATGGAGCAATGTTAAGAAAAGTCAGCTTATAGAATCGCTTCTACTAAAAATTCCTCTTCCGGCATTCTACTTTGATGCGTCTGATGACGGGGAGTGGCTTATTATTGATGGATTGCAGAGAATAACTGCGATTTATGAGTTTATCGTGATGAAAACTTTAAAATTGGAAGGCCTGGAATTTTTTAATGATTTGAATGGCCTTGGGTATGAGGAACTACCGCGCCAGTTTTCCAGAAGAATAGATGAGAGCTCATTGATTACGTTTACTGTAAAAGATGGAACACCGGTCAACGTAAAGTATAATATCTTTAAGCGTTTGAATACAGGAGGATTGGAACTGAAACCCCAGGAGATAAGACATGCTTTATATCAGGGACAGGCGACAGTTTTTTTAAAGGAACTTTCTTTATCAAAAGATTTTCTGAGAGTCACCTGTCATAGTATCAAGACAGAGAGGATGCTAGATCAGGAATTTGTGTTGAGGTTCATTGCGGTCTGCTATTATGGCATTGAGAACTACGACAGTCTGCCCGAAGACTTTTTGAATGAAACAATGGATTACATAAATCATCAAAAAACAGAGAAAATAAAAGACATAAGGACTGAATTTGCGGCGATCATGGTAATTATGTATGAACTTTTTGGGAATGCTGCTTTTCGAAAAATGGCTTCGGATGGAAGACGCCGTCCGATCAATAAAGCAATTTATGAAATGTGGTGCAAAGCTATATTTGATTTAGACAGTCCAAAAAGAAAAGAACTGAAAGAAAAAAAAGAACAATTGAAGATAAACTATATTAAGCTGTGTGAAAGGAATGACTTTTTGGCATATGTGAGAGCAAGTGATAAATATTCTTATAATAAGCGTATGAATCAGATGAAAAATCTGATAGAAGGGGTTTTGGATGATTAGAAAGATAGAATTAAGAAATTTCAAATGCTTTGAGCAATTAGAAATGCCGTTGTCTAATCTGAATTTGTTGTCAGGGGTCAACAGCATGGGAAAGTCTACAGTGATACAGGCACTGCTCATGCTCCGTCAGGCCTATGAAAAGAACAGCTTGACAGAAGGGCTTTATTTAAATGGGGAATATACACAGATAGGAACGGGATATGATCTGCTGTATTTTAATGCGGAGGGCGATATTGAAATAGCGCTTACGGATGAGATGGGACAAGAATACAAATGGATCCTGGATTATGTGGCAGATGCTGACTATTTGAAAGTAAAAAAGGAAGGAACCTGCGGTGAAGGCGGAAAACTTCCGGAAAGTTTAAACCTTTTGGATCCGAGTTTTGAATATATTATGGCGGAAAGGTTTGGGCCGAGGAAAAGCTATGAGGAATCATTTTATGATACTCAGGTAAAAAACCATGTTGGGAAATACGGAGAGCACGTTGTCTATTATTTAGAGAGACACGCAAGTGACCAGACAGGAACAGATACTGTAGCTTTGGGAGATAAGAAAACGTTGAAGCAGCAGACAGAACAATGGATGAACACCATTAGCCCGGGTATTCAATTTGATTTTACTGATGTACCGACTGCAGATATTATCAGTCTGAAAGTCCGTCAGCCGGAAAACGCAGCGAGAATGGGTGTGATCATGGACTATAAACCTGTGAACGTAGGATTTGGGATTTCCTATAGCCTGCCAGTCATAGTTGCTCTTTTGAAGGCGAAGCCGGGTGACCTGGTCATATTGGAAAATCCGGAGGCACATCTGCATCCACAGGGGCAGCGTAAGGTTGGAGAATTGATTGCGCGGGCAGCCCAAGGCGGGGTACAGGTAATTGTAGAAACGCACAGTGATCATATTTTAAATGGAATCAGACTTGCGGTTAAGCAGAAAGTTTTAGAAAAAGAAAAAGCAAAATTATTTTATTTTTGTACAAGGACGGTCGATAGTACTACGATTCATACTTTTGAGGAACCTAAACTGGATGATACAGGACGTCTTGATTTTTGGCCAGATGGTTTCTTTGACGAATGGGATAATACGTTGTTGGAATTGTTGTGAGAAGTAAAGATATCAGAAGATTTTACTGCAAAAAGATAAAATGAAATGGTACGGTGGTGATAAAATGGTTGCAGCAGTTAATGATCTCTCTTTTGAGAATCAATTTTCCAGTAAGAGGGAGGCGGTGGAGAAAGTACGTCAATGGATGAAGGTCTGTAAGAAATTGGAAGCGAAAGAAACAACAGCAATAGAGGGGCTGTATTCTGTAATGTTGAACACTTCGGCGGAAATTGCTCAGGATTATCCATTTATACAGTTGGTAAAGGAGTTTCAGGATCATGATGACAGAAGATACTTGATACATTTACTGACTAATTTGAATCAGCCGGAGTATATGCCGCATATATCGTTTTGTATGGAAGGGAAATGCTCCTGCATATGTGCGTGGGCGAGGGATGCGATCATTGTAAGTATTGAATCGGATAAGACTTTTGAACAGCCGGTTCTTCACGGTAAGATTGCGGAGAAAGATGTTTTTGTTAAAAATATATCGAGACAGGAGCATATTTTGTTGTATGAGCAGTTTTTGGGCATACGTCATTATGAAGCGAACAAAAAGCACAGGAAGCAGCCATATTATGATGCGGCTGGACGATATGTGGATGCCATGGATCTGGATGATGCAGAAGCGCAGAAGCTGTTAGAGAGTGCAGTAGAGATAGAAGGAAATATGTATGGTAAGAAGGGGGAGCAATATTATTGCTTTCAGAGACATCATGCTAATTATTATCATGGATATCAGAATAACGAATTGGGATTACATATCAGAAACAGGATAGATGAAGAAAACTGGGAGTAATCTAATCTTGTAGATTATCTTAATTTAAGAATACATTATTTAGGATGGAGGAAAAGCGTTGAAAGTAAAAAAGCTGAGTAGAGTCGTTGCGGCGGTTGTGCTTTCTGCGGCATTGATGATGGAACCGTATGCCGGTATAACGGCAGTCCATGCGGAAGGAACACAGACGAACGAGAACGATGAACGGGAGAAGCAAGCCGGCGCGGCAGATCTGGGGATAGAAAGCAGTGATGAGAGTATGGAGAAGCCGGAAAGTACAGGAGCGGAGGACGATACTGCAGAAAGTGAGAGTCCGGAAAATGCGGGCACGAATGAGAGCACAGAGGAGCCCGGCAATGAGAAGGATGATGGCGCCGCAGAGGATCCGGGAGCGGAGAATGCTGAGGAAGACAGGAACGATTCCGGTGTGGGAAGTGACAAAGAGAAACCGGAGGAGACAGAATCTGAAGGTAATGTTGTAACAGAAGATAAACCAGGTGGGGAAACAGATACCAGCGATGTGAATGACGGTGTTACAGAAGATGGGATAGAGGATGAGAACACCGAAGAGGAAGAGCAGGAAGAGGGTCTTGAAGAAAAAATACCAGATGAAAAGGCTATCTTAGAAGAAGGGAGCAAAGGGCAGGAAGACTTCTCGGATATGCCAAGTGAGTACAGGTTGACTTCATATCAGAAAGAATTGAAGTCAGATCTGTCATCAGACTTAGAGCAGATAGAGGAATGTGAAGAAGGAGTAACCTATGCCGCCGGACGGGTTTTCACTTTCGCACAGAGTCAGGAGGAAGCTGAACTGATTGCCGAGGCTTATCATGCGGAGATTGAGGATTTCGGCATGGGTGTTCTGACACTGAAACTCAGCGCAGACAGGACAGTCAGAGAAGCGGTTACGGCAGCGGCATCTATGGATAACAATCTGCCGGCAGTGTGGCCGAATTATCGTCGTGAGTTGTACGAAGAGGCGTTTCCTGAACCGGAGGAAACAGTTCAGCCGGATAGCATATCAGCATTGGAAGTGTCTGAGGAAGAATACAGTATAGAGGAGGAAGCAGACCGGCTGCAGTCGGAAGGGGATCTCTCCGCAAGAGAAGCATATGAGCAGGCGTTGCGTGAAACGACTGGGTTTTCAGATCCCTACCTGAATCCGGCAAGCGACCGGTATCAGTGGTTCCATACTGCGGTCGGAGCACCGTACGCGTGGGAAGCAGGTTATACAGGCCAGTCAGTTACGGTAGGTGTGATTGACACCGGAGTGAGTCCGAATCCGGATCTGGATGAGAACCTGATAGGCGGATATAATTTCTGCGACGGGACGGAGGATACGGCAGACGAATATCAGCATGGTACACATGTGGCGGGGACGATCGCAGCGCTGGCGAATGGTGAGCAGGGAGTTGGCGTTGCGCCTGGGGCGAAGATTTATAATGCGAAAGTGTTTGGAGATGATGCAAGTAAGAGCGGATATGATTCTACGATCATGAAAGCAATCCTCTATCTGATCAATGAGGAGAGCAACTCGACGCAGAGAGCCAATTCCGAAGCGCCGAGAGCGGATATCATCAATATGAGCCTGGGCGGCTCCGGAGACACTGCCGGTTTCCAGGCAGTGCTTGATAAAGCTAGAGAGAAGGGCGTTATCGTGTTTGCAGCGACAGGCAATGACGGTGCATCAACGATGATGTATCCCGCGTCCTATGAACATGTTATCGCAGTGGCAGCGACGGACACCAATGCCGAAAGGGCATATTTTTCCAATTATGGCTATAAGACGGATCTGGCAGCACCTGGTGTGAATATATGGGCCACGAACGTAGACAGGAACGGAGCGGCGATCTACTCGTCTCAGCAAGGGACTTCTATGGCCTGCCCCGTGGCAGCAGGAACGGCAGCAGTCATTTTGTCGGGACGGTCAGATCTGCCTTCGCTTGACGGCAAATCAGGGGCCGAAAGAGTGGATGCTCTGGAAGCCGTTATGAAGGGGAATACGATCAGTGCCGGTGACGGTATGGGTAACGGAATAACCAATCTGGCACAAGTATTCCACCTGTCCACGGCAGTTATGAAACCAGGTGCCCCTAACATAGATATTTCTGATAATTCTGATCAGAAGAGACAATCGGTGGAGGTAAGAATTACGGCACAGGCAGGTATGCGGCTGTGCTACACGACCAATGGCAGAAACCCTGTTTATAAGAACGAGACGGCAGGTGCCTATACAACACTGGTGGAAGAAAGTGAGGTATCTTTTACCTTAGATGGGTCTCAGGCAGTGAATGGAACGGTGAAAGCTTTTGCCATCAGCGAAGACGGGGTGATCAGTTCTGTTAAGTCTAAAAGCTATAAATTATCGCCCTATGTGAAGACAATAAACGTGACCGGTCCGGCCAGGGTTGAGAGAGGCCGGAGCATTCAGCTTACGGCAACAGTTTTGCCGGGTTATGCGGCCAATAAGAAAGTGACTTGGAATCTGAGAGATTCGTCAGGTGAGTCGGTTGACATTACGAAGATCAAGATCGATGGGAAAGGAAAGATCACGGTTGCGGCTGAGGCCGATCTGGGTACATACACGGTTATCGCACAGGCGGGGGATGGTGGTAATGCCGAGACACGGTATGAGATTCAGGTTATCGGGAAAGGGACTGCAGTCACAAGTATTTCTTTTGA
This sequence comes from uncultured Lachnospiraceae bacterium, assembly GCA_947175055.1. Classification (GTDB taxonomy): domain Bacteria; phylum Bacillota; class Clostridia; order Lachnospirales; family Lachnospiraceae; genus UBA3282. The sequence continues at coordinate 23,088 of CAMWLJ010000021.1, forward strand.
CAGCAATATAACAAAGGAACTGTGGATTACGAAGGAAACTCCTGTTCCGACAATGCATCTGGCAGATTTCACGACTGTTCGGGAGAAAGACGAGTCGGGTAAAGAACTGACATACAGAGGAGACAAGCTAGGAGACCGTGTGATATGGACGAGCAGCAGACCGACAATAGCGGAGGTGGACTCCGAAGGCGTTGTGACAGCAAAAAGCGCAGGAACGGTTAATATTACGGCCAGATCGAATGATAACAGTAACAGGAAGACGAATATCAGGATCAAAGTAAAACAGGGTGTCACCGGAATTACGATTACTACGGCCAAGGGGAAGACGAATCCGGAATTATTTACCGTGGCGGCAGGCAGGAGCATGACGCTTAAGAGTTCTGTGAGTCCGCTAAGACCGACAAGCAAGAAGGTAGAATGGAGCATCAGCCCGGTATCAGCTGATGTGACGATTCATAAGACCAGTGGTAAGATCTCGGTCAAGCCCGGAACGGAGTCGGGTATCTATACAGTGACTGCAAAAGCTTCCGATGGAAAAGGTGCTGTGGCACAGCAGGAAGTTAAAGTGTTCGGCGGTGCGGTCGGGAAGATCAGTCTGGATGTATCCAAGACTACATTGTATACGAAGAAGGTTGATGACACAAAGACCGATTCGCGCATCATAACGGCCACGATTACCGGAGCTAACGGAAGGACGGATTTTGACCCAAATGCCTATACGGTCACGAGCAGTAATGAAGCTGTTGTCAGGACAGCATCTGTATCAGGAGAAAAGGGTAAAGTACAGATCACGATAACCTCCGCAGGAAAGAAGTATGGCAAAGCCAAAGTGACGATTGCTTCCACGGATGGAAGTAATAAGAAGGCGGTCTGCAATGTGACTGTCAGTGGAGGCATTAAAAGCATGGAGATGCAGGATGCTGCCGGGAAAAAGGTGAGCAGATTGAAGCTTTTCAGGGCAGTGGGTTCCGGTGCGCAGGAGTCGGCTGTGCTCAAGGCTGTGATCAAAGGATCAGAAGGCGTTAATCCGGCGTCCTGTGATGTGGTCAGTAGTAATCCTGCGTTGGTAAAGGTGTCATTGAATAAGCTGACGAATGAAATTATGATAAACGCCAGCGAGAAGTCGACCGGCAAGGCCACGATCACACTGAAAGCGACTGATGGAAGTGGCAAGAAAGCATCCTGCAGTGTTACGGTCAGCAATCCGGTGTCCAGGATCAATATCGCTCCCAAGGCGGGAGCGACCAGATATGTTGTATCGGGCAAGAGCGTGCAGTTGTCGGCAGTGCTTGAGACAGAATATGGCAAAGTTTCTGACCAAAGGGTGAACTGGGAACTCTCTAATAAAGCAGCAGGCATGGGTATCACGATCAATTCTGCAGGAAAAATAACAGTGCCCAAAGGACTGGAGGGGAGAGCGGAAGATTTTACAGTCACCGCTACAGCCAGGGACGGCAGCGGCGCTAAAGCATCTTACACAATTCGATTGAGGCCGCCGACAACAAAGTTTGAGATCCAACCCCAGGAGGGTGGGAATTATAAGGTATATGAGCTGTATACGATAAAGTTTACTTCCGACTGTGCTGCGCCCGTGTCATGTACATCTTCAGCACCGGAGACTGCTGCACCTTCGATCGTGTATACACAGTACGATCCCGATAAGAAAACCGGTGGAACCGGAAGGATTTCTTTCATGGCGACAGGGGAAGGAGACGTGACATTCACAATCAGGGCATTGGATACATCGGACAAAACGTATGAGGTAAAATGTACCTTTCAAAAAAGTGAAGGATAAAACTTGCTGAGAAGGAGGCATAGTTCTCCGGTATGGAGGTAAGAATGAAGAATCATCGAAGGGCAAATCCGGCGGTGGTATCAGAGGCATTTGGCTTTAATTAAGTACTGAAATCGTTGGGAACAAGAGAGGATTGCTTACGATTACCGTGAAGGCTCTTGACGGCAGCGGTAAGAGGGTGAAGTACCGGTTTACGGTGGAGCAGCGTCGCTGTATCCATGGGGTTGCGGATTGCTGATAATAGTATGAAATGGCAGATTTATGTTATGATTTCGATGTAATGATGCCGGGGTCAAAAGGTTTTTTGCCCCCTGATGCCTACGGATTGCTCCGCATTTCACGCTCCCGCAATCCTAAAAACATTCAAAATCCGCCCTATCGGGCTGCTTTTTCATGTTTTTCGGGTCCCAAAGTCATGTATTGACATGCAGGCATGTCATACATGACCTTTTGACCCTGGCATCATGTAATTCAAATGTTGAAATACTTTTATTTTTTAAAAGGATATGCTATTATATCTGTGTGTAACTGGAATCATTATTTGTATGAAAGGGGGATTTAATGAAGAAAAAAATACTGACAGTTGTAATAGGAATCTTAGTTGTCAGTGTGTTGGTGATTGTGGGGTGGTATGTAATGTTTGTACATTTTGGCATGGGGCCGGCATTTCCGTTTCTGAAGGTACAGAAGATAGATATGAAAAATATGGATCAGGTGATGATAGCGGAGAACTCTTTGATGTGCGAGGCAGACACGGAAGAGGATGCGCGAGAGATTGCCGAACAGTATGATATTGAATTTGTGTCTTTTGAGAATGGAATTGCGTTGTACCGTACGGAGGAGAATCCATTTGAAGTAATTGCCAGAGGACAGCAGAATGATTATCCACAATTGTCGGTCAATTTTATTAGAACTGGGTATGATACAGATGAAGTACAGTAGAAACACAGAATAATAAATAACAAAGAATGGAGGAAGATGATGAAAGGTAAGAAGTGGAAGGGAAGCAAGTCGATTTTACCGTTATTGCTTTCTGCAATGATGATTGTAGAGCCGTTCGGAACGGCACTTACGGTTCATGCGGAGGAAATCACACCTCCGGCCATAGCGGAGGAGTCTGAATCGGAAGTGGCTACGGAGATAGAAGAGACACTTCCCAATAATGAAGAAGAGGTAAAAGAGGATGCCGATAACGAGGCAGGGAATGAAGCAGAAACTGATATAGAACAGGGTGATGGCACGCAGGAAACGGAAGGGGATTCTGAGGGTGGAATAAAAGGAGAGGAAGAGGACTCCGATGTTGAGAATACAGATCAGGAAGAGGACTCTGATGTTGAGAATACAGATCAGAAAGATGAAACCACCGAAGAACCTTCAGATACAGAAGATCAGGTGACGGATGAAGATGTTTCTTCAGAGGAAGACAGCGTGTCTGGAAATGATTTAGATGAAGAGACTGTATCCGGAAATGATATTGAAGAAGACGAGCAGGACAGTGACACGGAACAGTTCGCTGACATGCCGGACAAATATCAGCTCACTGCTACGCAGCGGATAGAGAAAGAAGTGTTGGCGGGTGAAGCAGCAAATATCAATGAGGCTGATGAAGGTACCTTATATGCTAAGGGTCAGGTTATGGTATCAGCAAATTCACAGGAAGAAGCTGAAATGATTGCCGAGGCATATAACGCTGAGATCAAAGGTTTTGAGAATGGACTGTTGTTACTGAAGCTGCGGGAAGGTGATACGGTTGCCAGCGCGGTGAAGGCAGCTGCATCCTCGAGGAACAGACTGCCTGCGGTATGGCCCAACTATTATCGGTATCCGTATGCAGAAGAAGTGGATTTTGGGAAGACGATTCAAATTGAAGAAAAGGAGTATGAGGCGGAGGATAGTGTTGCTGAAGTATATTCAGAGGTGGAAGAAGTTCCTGCTTTAGAGTCATATGAGAAGGCAGCTGCTTCCTATAATGATCCGGATCTTTTGCCGAGCAGCAACCAGTATCAGTGGCAGCATGTAGCAGTAGGTTCTCCTTATGCGTGGCAGGAAGGACATACCGGACAGGGTGTTAAAGTAGCGGTACTTGATACAGGTGTTATGGGAACACACAGTGAGCTGACACTTGCAGGTGAGGCGGATACAACGGGGACATCAGTTGTGACTGGAGCAGGTGCCGCAAGTGATAAAGGCGGCCATGGCACACATGTGGCAGGTATTATTGGTGCGAAAGCTAATAACGGCGCCGGCGGAGCAGGTATTGCACCGGATGCAACATTGTATGCGGTTAATGTATTGAGCGGAGATGGCGAGAATGCTGGCACGGACTGGGCGATCACACAAGGCATCAAACAGGCAATGCAGTGGGATGTGGATATCATCAATATGAGTCTGGGTGGGCCTGGCTATAACGATTTATCCCAGAAGACAGTAACGGAGGCATATAATCAGGGAATTGCCATATTTGTAGCGGCCGGTAATGATGGGGCAAGCTGTATTAATTATCCGGCACACTATGATCATATCATCTGTGTGGCGGCAACTGACCAGAATAACAGCAGAGCCGATTTCTCAACATATGGTTCATGGGTAGATTTAAGTGCGCCCGGCGTAGATATTTGGTCGACTTATTTTGATGGCAGTTATACAACTATGGATGGAACGTCCATGGCATGTCCTGTTGCAGCTGGAGAGGCGGCAGTGATCCTGAGCGGAGATGATTCCCTGAAGGGGATGTCAAAGAATGGAAGCAGGGTAGATGCACTGGAAAGTAAGATGAAGAGCAATGCTGATAAAGCATCCGGCAGTGGAATGGGTGCTGGCGTTACAAATCTGACGAAAGTATTTAATCTTACGGTAGCCTCTGTTAAACCGCAGGCGCCGACGATCGAAATTAAACCGGATGATCCGTCTAAACCGCAGAAGGTTACAGTTACGATTACTGCTGTGCAGAGTGATATGACGATTTATTACACGGATAACGGTAAGAATCCTGTATTTAAGAATGGCGTTGCGGATGCAAATACTCAGTTATATACACAGCCTTTTGAAATAGATAACAGTGTCAAAGGAACGATCAAGGCAATTGCAGTAAATGAGAGTGGCGTTGCCAGTGCGGTAAAATCAGTTAAATATACTTTGAAGCCTAATGTAAGTGAGATTAACATTTCCGGTGTACAGCGGATAGCGAAAGGTAAGAGTATCCAGCTTACAGCAGAAGTACTTCCTGAATATGCAGCAGATAAGAAAGTGGAATGGAAGTTGTATACCCAAGATGGTGTGGAAGCTACAGCGGCAAATGACAATATCAGCATCAGCACTTCCGGTAAGATCACGGCGAAATCAAGTGCCACGGTGGGGGCAGAATATAAGGTTCGCGCGACAGCAAAGGATGGCTCTGGAGTATACGGAGAGTATAATGTAACAGTTATTGAAAGTTCTAAGATGAAGAGCGTTAAGTTTGATCCGAAGAAGATAATATTGAATATTCCGAAAGATCAAAACTATGATATGTCGCAGATATTGAAGGCAGTGTATACAGATGGCACATCAGCTGTGGCGACTGATTTCAAATGGAGCAGCAACAATAAGAAGGTTGCTACGGTAGACAGTAACGGTAATGTGCAGCCACTTAAAGCAGGTAAGGTTACGATCACTGCGATCGCTAATGATTCCAGTGGTAAGAAAGCGTCGTGCACTGTTACGGTCAAGCAGCAGGCAACGGAGATTGAGATTTCTGGTCCATCCTCTGTTGCGGCGGGTAAGGGAGTGACATATAAAGCGGCAATCCTTCCGAAGGATGTATCGATTAAGAAAGTGACTTGGAGTGTAATTGATAATGCTACCGGAAAGGAACCTGATGTAAGCAAGGGTGTGAAGATTAATAAAAGCAGTGGTAAACTGACTACAAAGTCTGGGTCTGCAGGTAACTATACGGTGACTGCTTCTGCGACAGATGGCAGTGAAATAGTAGTACCTTACTCAATCGTGATAAGTGATGGTGCAATCAAGAGTATTGCCTTTGACAAAGCTTCTGACAAGAAAGTAACCATTTTCAGACGTCAGGTTACTGACGAGACCAAAACCTCTGCGACGATTCCGATAAAGATTGATGGCACAACGAATAATGTCGATCTGGATGCCTATGAGGTAAGCAGCAGCAATCCGGGCATTGCAACTGCTACGCATAGTCGGTCGGGAAATATAGTCACACTCGATATTAAAGCAACAGGGCGTGCAGCGGGTAAGGCCAATATTACGCTTGCGGCTACCGATGGATCTGGCAAGAAAGTAACTTGTGCCGTAACTGTTAATAACCCTGTAACAAAGATTCACATTACATCGGATACTAAGACTTCATCATCGTATAGAGGTGTAGATATGGTGGTGTTAAGAGGTAAAAAGTTGCAGCTGAGAGCGATGCTGGAGAGTGAATATGGAACGATATCGAATAAGAAAGTAAAGTGGAGTATCGAGGCTCCGACGGGCGGAAATGGGGTATCGATCGACAAATCAGGTAAAGTATCTGCAACAAAGACAGCAGTAGCAGCCCTGTATACAGTAACGGCAGAGGCGCTTGATGGTAGTGGAGTTAAGGATACTTACGTAGTGGCACCTGTGAATCCGGCAACGAAAGTAAGTGTGCCAGGTCTGACAACCAACAGGCCAACTATCTGGAACATAGAGAATATGCCGTTAGATGAGCAGGGCAATCAGGCGTTTTATCAATTTCCGATTGATACAGATGTAGCCGGAGGATATATTGAAGCGATATCTTCTAATCCGAAAGCATTGGAAGTAACCACGTATTACAACAATGCTAATGGATTATATTACCTTTTTATAACAGCAAATGAAGTAACGAAGGATACGATGGTCACCGTCACGGTTAAAGCTACGGATGGAAGCGGCAAGAAAGTGTCTTATAAGTTCAGAGTTTTAAAGTAGTCATTAGGAGTATTGGTATGAGATAGGCTATTGATCAGTAAAGTCTGAATGCCAATATGGATTTGATGTAATTTACGAAGTAAAAATGAAGTGTACAGGTTGATGCTGATTTTTTGCTGTTTGAGTTATTTTGTTGATTTCATATTGTTCTATTGAGCTGTTATATAGGCTTATGGAAATCTATGAAAAGACGCAGATGCTTAGATTGCAAAAAGAAATGTGGCAAAAGCCTGTATACTTTATTTTTTTCGGAAAAAAATCAGAAAGAAAAATAATGATTCAAGATTTTCTACATTAGATATAATACTTTTTAAAATTATAAAGGTGTCCATGAATGAATTCCTGATTGAACCGTGAGGTGCATAGAAGAAATAGATTTATAAATTCTGACTTTGTAAGAATGTAAATGCTGCTATTATGTTTTTAGACTTATTTATTAGGAATTCATGGTGAAAATAGGATATAAGGATGCGGGCCAATGTATTGATATCATGTGGTTACTGGTTGGAAAATATTTACCATTAAGTCTATCTTGAAATGAAATAAAGATTGTGCTACTATAATTTTAAGCAAAGAACATATCTGAGACTCTTACAGTATCTTATCGGGTTTCCTGTTTCTTTCAGAATGAAATCCGAATCCAGGCAGGGCGGTCTCTGCCGGAACTCCTTGCTTACAACTAAATAACTGCAGGGAGGGATACTGGTACTCCTTACTGAAACATCTTGTGCAGATATTTCGGGCTGTTTTCCCGAGTGCGCAAGTCCAGAACACCTGGCGTAGCCTGCTACGTTTCCGTTTCTGAACTTGCACACTCGAAAAATATCCTCGAAAATTTACACAGGAATTTCAAGTATGGAATACTTGAATATGAGACTTGGCGTGGCTTTCCTCTCTGTCGTACCTGAGAAAGAGAGGGCGAATGATGAAACAAAAAGCAGCGAAAGAAGCATCTACGCAAAGACAGGATAAAGTATATGCGACTCTGCCACTGGAAACCGAACTGACATATGATGCGCAGAAAACATCGAAGTTTGGGATGCCAGTCGCCGGAGAGATTCAACCAATACTGCCGGAAGACTATCGGCTTAATCTAAGTGACTTTGCACTTTTTCTTTCGGTCATGAAGGTTAAGGAAGCATACGAGGATGTGCTCAGCATCATACTGGATGAACCTGACCTGCAGCTGAAGGAAATCAAGGTCGAACAGGTTGTCTTGAATAAATCCGGCAAGCGGGCTATACGTCTGGACGCGTGGGCGCAGGATGTGAAGAGCAGGCAGTTCGATATGGAGATGCAGAATGATACGGATGGCGATGATGTCCGCAAACGCGCGAGATATTACCAGAGCTTATTGGACACACCAGTATTGAAATCCGGTAAGGCGACCCGATATAAGCATCTGCCATCAACAGTGATCATATTTATTACGCAGGAAGATATCTTTGGGCGGGACAGGGCGATGTACACGTTCCGGGAAAGATGTGAAGAAGAACCGGAACTTATGCTCGATGACGGTACGAGCAAGATCTTTCTGAACATGACGAGCCGCAAAGGCCGTCCGGAACTGGTCAGTCTGTTACAATATATGAAACATACAACATTAGACAACCGTGACATCATAGTGAGGGATGAACGGATTCTGGATCTGGACAGGATTGTGAATGAAGTGATGCAGACAGAGGAATGGGAGGCTGTGAAAATGAATATTTTAGAGATTGGAATGGCCCAAGGAATGGAGAGAGGAATGGAAACCGGACTGCAAAAGGGAATCCAAAGAGGCGAAGAACGCCTGGTACAGCTCTTGAAACTGTTAAAGAGTGCCGGAAGAAATGAGGATGCGGATCGAGCTATTTTTGATGAAGAATATCGGAAACAGTTGTATCAGGAGTTTGAATTCTTATAATTTCCTTAGTTTTACAAAATCTGAGTGTACAGCTTTCCATTTTTCGGCTATAATAAAAATGTTTCCACCTGTGCGGTTGCAATCCAATGACCAGTCTGCATGCCATTTATGGCAATGCAGGCAAGGCATTGGATTAGCAACCCACTTTCAAATGAGCAAAATGCGGATGCGCAAGCAGACGCAAAAGCGCGTAAGCGCGGGTTTTGTGAATGTGGAAGTCGGGTTGGATGCTCCTTGGAGCGTCCAACCGCACAAGCGGAAATGTTTTTTGACCGCATACTATAAAACGACATAACCAAAGAAGGGGAATGTGGAAAAGAGGTAAAGATGTTACGTAGGAGAATTGCATTATCGGGAATTACAGTTTTATGCATAGCGGCAGGTCTGACAGGGTGTGGCAAGGAGCCTGAGCCGACACCGGTGCCGGAGGTAGATGCTGTTGTGGAGGAGCCGGAGTCAGAAGTTGAGGAGGAGCCGGAAGAGGAGGTACCTGAGATTACGACGGCTTATCCTGTGATCGGGGAGCGGATAAGTGAGAATGGCAAGATCCAGAGTTATCTTACAGGGGAATGGACGGATGAGAAACAGGCTAACCGCAGACCGATCGCAGTCATGATTCCTAACAATGCACCGGCAATGCCGCAATATGGACTTTCGAGAGCGGGCATCATTTATGAGGCGCCTGTAGAAGGACGTATCACCAGACTGATGGCTGTGATCGAGGATTTTGACGACCTGGACAGGATCGGACCTGTGAGAAGCAGCCGCGACTATTATATCTATATTGCTATGGGGTATGAAGCGATCTACTGTAACTGGGGATTGGCAAGGCCTTATGTGGAAGAACTGATCAACAGGCCGGAATATTATAATGTCAGTGCAGCAGTCGAAGGTATCCATAATCCTGCCGATGAGGCTTTTGGCAGAGTGAGCCGGCCGGGATATGCCAAGGAATTTACAGGATATGTAATGGTGGACGGCGTGTTCGATGCGGTGGAGAGACTTGGCTATGACTGGAATTATGATGATAAATATGTACCGCCGTTTCTGTTTGCTGCAGATGATGTGACAGCAGATTATGCAGACAAGGAAGACGCTCTTTTAATATATCCGGGCGGTAAGTCGGGCAATAATGCCAGTGGATACGGGTCTTATCATCCGTATTTTGAGTATCATGAGGACGATCATCTTTATTATAGGTATCAGGATGGCAAGAAGCAGATTGACGAGTATAATAACGAGCAGCTGGCAGTCAGCAATGTTGTCTTCCAGTATTGTCACGGTGAGGTAAGAGACTCGCATGACTATCTTGCTTTCGGTGTACACGGAGAAGGTGATGCCATCGTCTTTACCAATGGTAAGGCGATCAAGGGTACATGGAAGCGTTATGACGGTGATTTTACGCCGGCTAAGTTCTACGATGAGAATGGCGAAGAGATCATCTTTAATCAGGGTAAGACTTGGATCTGTAATATCTGGCAGGAATACGGGGAGTTTGTGGAGTACGGTAAGGACGATACAAGCTTGACCACGCCGGACATGCCATCTGTTACAGCGGCAGAATGACAGGCGTTGCCCTGATCTGCTGATCTGCAGCCGTCTGGCTGACAGAGGACAGTATAAGAAGTGCATGCGGGTTGGCGTGAGAATGCAGGGTAACAGGACGTTTTCTGCATAGCCGTATTTGCTGGGCCGCGGGAATGAAAGGGAACTAAAGTGTAAGATGAGGCAGCATCCGGCTGAGATACTATCGGCCCGGGTGCTGTTTTTACGGGCTGACCAGTTACTTTATGTTAGTAACAGTTCAGCCCTCATCATTCATAAAAGCGTCTGCTGCGCATCCGACGCCGCTTCGCGGCTCATCTTTTATTCCCGCGAGCAACGAGCCAAGTGGCTGCTTGCAGACATTTGGCGACTGCCGCGAGGGTCAAATACCCCGCTGCTCTGCAGCGCTGCAAGTTTGATACCCCGTTGCTTGCAGCGGGGTCTTTGATTTCATTTGAGGGCGCTCTGCACATGAAATAATTCGCAGTCAGTGTTTTGTGTGCAAACACCCACACACAGCCTGCAAATTATTTCATGGCTGAACTGTTACTTCATGTTATAAGAAATTCCGCTGTAAAGTATACATCTTTTCCAACTGTGCGGTTGAATGCTCCAAAGAGCATCCAACCTGACTTCCGCATTCGTAAAACCCGTGCTTAAGCACTCCTGCGTCTGCTTACGCATCCGCGTTTTACTCATTTGGAAGTGGGTTGCTAATAAAGTTGCCTGTCTGCATTGCCATAAATGGCATACAGACAGATTATTGGATTGCAACTGCACAGTTGGCATCTTTTGTGATTTCGGTTATAATAAAAACATTGGTTTTATGAGAGTATTGGCGGCAGCCGGACAGGACCGCTGATCGCATCGAAATATAGGGGTCTGCAGGGCGTGGGTGTACTTGCGATGTCATACCGGAGGGAGCGAAAGATCACAGCAGACTGAGAGAAAGGCGTGGATATCAGTATGAAATGGACAAAATTCAGGATCAAGACAATTACGGAGGCGGAAGATATCATCATAAGCACTCTCTATGATATCGGATTGGAAGGCGCGCAGATCGAGGATAAGGTTCCGCTGACGGCGCTGGAGAAGGAGCAGATGTTCGTAGATATCCTGCCGGAAGGACCGGAGGATGACGGCATAGCTTATCTGAGCTTTTTTGTAGAAGAGAAAGAAGACGGCAGTCTGGAAGTGAATGGTATGCCTGCAGACAGGGATACTATCGTGAAACAGATCAAAGAAGAGCTGGACGGACTGCGGCTTTTTATGGAGATAGGGGAAGGCTCGGTGACGGTGTCGGAGACGGAAGACATTGACTGGATCAACAACTGGAAACAGTATTTTCACCAGTTCTACATAGACGATCTGTTGGTGATCCCTTCGTGGGAGACGGTGAGGCCTGAGGATGCAGACAAGAAAATATTGCATATCGATCCGGGCACGGCTTTTGGAACAGGCATGCATGAAACAACACAGCTCTGTATCCGGCAGATCAGGAAGTATCTGACTTCAGAGACAGAGATTCTGGATGTGGGTACGGGCAGCGGTATTTTGGCAATTCTGGCGCTGATGTATGGTGCGAAGCATGCGGTCGGTACTGACTTGGATCCTTGTGCGGTGGAAGCGGTGGCGCAGAATATGGAGTCTAACGGTATTGCGAAGGACTCTTTCAGAATGATGATCGGTAATATCATTACCGATAAGGATGTGCAGGATCAGGTAGGCTATGAATGCTATGATATTGTGGTGGCAAATATCCTTGCGGATGTTTTGGTACCGCTCACACCGGTCATCGTCCGACAGATGAAAAAAGGCGGCATTTATATTACATCAGGGATTATAGATGACAAAGAACAGACGGTCAGAGATGCCGTAGAAGCCGCAGGGCTTGAGATCGTGGAAGTTACTTATCAGGGAGAGTGGGTTTCAGTGACGGCCCGCAAAGCGTCACAAACTCCTTGATCACAGAGCAAAATAGGAGTATTCTTTCGGAAAACTCCAAAATTCTGCTCGCGTCCTCAGCGCAGGGTGCTGAGGACTAGAGGTAAGGAAATGAAAGGTGAACGATGAAGGTAAACGACAGCAGCAATGTGTGATGAACGAAATGGATCAAACAGGAAGGGGATATCGAAGCGTCGGATGAAGAGCAATGTGGCGGGTATTCTGGCGGTATTGTGGATGGCGGTCATTTTTGCCTTTTCTGCGCAGCCGAAGGAGGAATCCAGCAGGGTCAGTGAGGAGGTCAGTGAGAGTCTGCTCAATGTGACGGGATGGTTTTTTCGCTTGAATATTGACGAAGAGAGGGTGTACGAGATTGCACAGGCACTGGAACGTTTCGTCCGCAAGGGGGCACATATGACCGAATTTGCAATTCTGTCAGTCCTGCTATACTTGTGGATAGGCAGATGGCGGATGCCACGGCTGCGTCAATATGTCATAGCAGTTATGCTGGCGCTGTTATATGCCGGCAGCGATGAATTTCATCAGCTTTTTGTGGAAGGCCGGGCCGGGCTGCTGAGTGATGTGCTGGTGGACGGAGCCGGGGCAGCGGTGGGACTTGCTCTTTTTATTCTGGTACCGCTTTGTGTCAGAAGCGTATTACGGAGTGCTCAGCGTATTTGGCGTACCCATTGAAAAGGGCATCTGCAAGAATATGGCGGCACGGTGCGGCAGAGTGGAATCATGGGGCCGGTGTGTTTGGCTAATGGAGGGAATATGTATCAATTTTTTGTAGAACCGCAGCAGATACAGGACAGGACGATCATCATCACGGGCAGCGATGTCAATCATATACGGAATGTACTTCGCATGAAACCGGGGGAGGAGATCGCGGTGAGCAATGGCCTTGACGGCAGGGAGTATCGCTGCGGCATAGAATCTTTTACGCAGGACGAAGTGATCTGTACGTTGCGGTTTGTCAAGGAGGAGGGCGTGGAATTGTCTTCCAGGATCTTTCTTTTTCAGGGGCTGCCAAAGGCGGACAAGATGGAGCTGATCGTACAGAAGGCGGTGGAATTAGGAGTGTACGAGATCATTCCGGTGGCTGCAAGACGCTGCGTGGTGAAACTGGACGAGAAGAAAGCCGTAGGGAAGGTAGCCAGATGGCAGGGAATCGCCGAGGCGGCGGCCAAGCAGAGCAAAAGAGCCGTCATCCCGAATGTGCATCCGGTAATGCATATGCAGGCAGCGATCGAGCGTGCCAGGAGCATGGATGTCAGACTGATCCCGTATGAACTGGCGGGGGATATGGGGCACACGAAGGCCATCATAGAAGCGGTGGAGCCGGGAAAGGATATCGCGGTGTTCATCGGACCGGAAGGCGGATTTGAGGAGAGTGAAGTGCGGATGGCAACAGAGGCAGGGATAGAACCCGTAACACTGGGCCGACGTATCCTGCGGACGGAGACGGCAGGACTGACAGTGCTGTCTTGGCTGATGTATCATCTGGAATCCTGATGACATATGATAGGGTATAGGGAAACAAGCAAGAGAAAGGAATTGTGAAAATGCAAGTGTATTTGGATAATTCCGCGACTACCAAATGCTATGATGAGGTTGCGGAATTAGTATGCAGGGTCATGTGTGAAGATTATGGAAATCCTTCAAGCATGCATCATAAAGGCGTTGAAGCGGAACAATATGTAAGATATGCTAAAGAGACCTTAGCCAGACTGATGAAGGTAAATGAGAAGGAGATCCTGTTTACATCCGGCGGTACGGAAGCTGATAATATTGCGCTGATCGGCACTGCGATGGCTCATCACAGGAGAGGAAGACATCTGATCACGACAAGGATGGAACACCCGGCTGTTCTGCAGACCATGGCGTATCTGGAGAGACAGGGATTCGACGTGACTTATCTCTCGGTAGACCGTGCGGGAAGAATCCGTCTGCAGGAGCTTGAGCGGGCGATCAGGAAGGATACGATACTCGTATCGATCATGCATGTCAACAACGAGATCGGAAGTGTGCAGCCTATCGCCGAAGCCGGTGAACTGATCAAGCGCAGTAATCCGCAGACGCTGTTCCATGTGGATGCCGTGCAGGGATTCGGTAAGTTCAGAATCTACCCGTCCAGGATGAATGTGGATCTGTTGTCGGTCAGCGCTCATAAGATACACGGGCCGAAAGGCGTCGGATTTCTGTATATCAGAGACGGGGCAAGAGTGAATCCTATCATATACGGTGGCGGACAGCAGAAAGGAATGCGTTCCGGGACAGAAAATGTTCCGGGGATCGCCGGGCTTGCCAAGGCGGCTGATCTGGTGTATGCGAACCTGGATCAGGATGTGGACAGAATGTATGAACTGCGTCAGATGTTGATCGACGGTGTCAGCCGAATTGAGGACGTGCGGGTCAACGGATGTCCTGGACGAGACGGCGCACCGCATATTGTCAGTCTTTCAGTGCGTGGCGTGCGCAGTGAGGTGCTGCTTCACGCGCTGGAAGAGAAGGAGATCTATGTGTCGGCAGGGAGTGCCTGCTCTTCCAATAAACCGCAGATATCGGATACGCTGAAGGCGATCGGTGTGGAGCGGGATCTGCTTGGTTCTACCATACGTTTTAGCCTTTCCGTCTTTACAACGGCGGCGGAAATCGAGTATACTATACAGGCACTGGAAGAGATGGTTCCGATGCTTAGAAAATATTCGCGCCATTAGTACTCTGTACTGGGCCAGGAGGAAATATGTTTACAGCTTTTTTGATAAAATATGCTGAGATCGGTGTGAAGGGAAAGAACAGATATCTGTTTGAAAATGCGCTGGTGCAGCAGATCAAGTACGCTTTGAAGAAATGCGAAGGTGAATTTGCCGTGCGCAAGACGGACGGACGTATCTATGTGGATGTGGTCTCGGAGTTTGACTACGAGGAGACCGTGGCGCATCTGCAGAAAGTATTCGGAATATCCGGGATCTGTCCGATGATCTATGTGGAAGATGAAGGGTTCGATAAGCTGAAGGAGACGATCGTGAATTATATTGGCACGGTTTATCCGGATAGGCATAAGAGCTTTAAGGTTGCGGCCAGACGTGCCAGAAAGAATTACCCTCTCAATTCCATGGAGATCAATATGGAATTGGGAGGCACCGTTTTGGAGGCTTATCCGGAGATGCATGTGGATGTGCACAAGCCGGACATCCTTCTGAATGTGGAAATAAGAGATAAGGTTTATATTTATTCCGAGATCATTCCGGGGCCGGGCGGCATGCCGGTAGGCACGGGCGGCAAGGCTATGCTGCTTTTGTCCGGCGGCATTGATTCGCCGGTGGCCGGATGGATGATCGCGAAGCGGGGTGTCAAGATCGATGCGGTATATTTCCATGCACCGCCTTACACCAGTGAGCGGGCGAAACAGAAAGTGGTGGATCTGGCAGCCAAGGTTGCGGCCTACACGGGGCCGATATACCTCCATGTCATCAATTTTACGGATATACAGTTGTATATCTACGACAAATGTCCGCATGATGAGCTGACGATCATCATGCGCCGGTATATGATGCGCATTGCGGAGCGGATCGCCAGGGAGACGGAGTGTCTGGGCCTGATCACCGGCGAGAGTATCGGCCAGGTGGCTTCTCAGACAATGCACAGCCTGATGGCGACCAATGAAGTGTGTGAATTGCCGGTCTACAGACCGCTGATCGGGTTTGATAAGATGGAGATCGTGGATATTTCGGAGAAGATAGACACCTATGAGACTTCGATCCAGCCTTTTGAGGATTGCTGTACGATCTTCGTGGCCAAGCATCCGGTAACGAAACCGAATCTGAACATTATCCGTAAACATGAACATAATCTGGATGAGAAGATTGAAGAACTGGTGCAGACGGCACTGGATACGGAAGAGTTGATCATAGTCAAGTAGATAAAGAGAGATGGTTAAAAGGTATCCGGCCCATCGCAAAGCGTTCTGGATGGCCGGATACACGTAACGGTAATGATGTTACGATCACCTGCAAAGGTGATTCCGGAATCTTAATGATAAGTACGATTAGATGATGTATGGTTTCAAAGCTGCCAGTACTTCATCGATTGCGTCTTCCGCGTGGATGTTAAGGTCGATCGGCTTGGACAGATCCAAACTGAAGATGCCCATGATGGACTTTGCATCGATGACGTATCTGCCGGACACCAGATCAAAATCATAATCAAATTTTGTAATGTCATTTACAAAAGACTTAACCTTATCAATCGAATTTAAAGAAATCTGTACGGTTTTCATGTCAAATTTACCTCCTTTGATTGTTCATACCTTCTGCTTTAATACTAAATGTTGGAAGTGTAAAAGTCAATGATAAAACAACACAAAAAACGTGGAGAATATGATGAAAAGTGTAGCACTACATAATTTGGGGTGTAAAGTCAACAGTTATGAAATAGATGTAATGCAACAAAGGCTGCAGGAAAGCGGATATAAAATTGTACCATTTGATGAAGCGGCTGACGTATATATCATAAATACCTGTACTGTGACTAACATTGCAGACAGGAAAAGCAGGCAGATGATTCATCGCGCAAGACGGCTGAATCCGGAGGCTGTCGTGGTGGCGGCAGGCTGCTATGTGCAGACTGCGGGAGAAGCGGTGTGGCAGGACGGTACAGTCGATATTGCCGTAGGGAATAATCGTAAGAAAGATATTGTGTCCATATTGGAAGAATATTGGCAGGCACAGCAGCCGGCAGCGGATGTGATAGATATCGGCGCAGTAAAAGAATATGAAGAAATGCAGCTGTCCCATACGGCTGAACACACGCGGGCATATATTAAGATCCAGGACGGGTGCAACCAGTTCTGTTCTTACTGTATTATCCCATATGCCAGAGGCCGGGTCAGAAGCCGCAGGGAGGAGGATATTCTGCGGGAAGTGCAGGGGATTGTGGATGCGGGATACAAGGAGATCGTGTTGACGGGTATCCATATCAGTTCTTATGGGATTGACAGAGGCGGATCTCAACTGCTTCAGCTGATAGAGAAGCTGCATGTGATCGACGGATTGGAGAGAATCCGTTTAGGGTCGTTGGAACCGCGTATCGTGACAGATGACTTTGCGGCGCGGATCAGTGCCATGGCTAAGATCTGTCCGCATTTTCACTTATCTTTGCAGAGCGGATGTGATTCGGTCCTGCGCAGGATGAATAGACACTATACAGCCGGGGAATACTTTCAGACAACAGAAGCGCTTCGGAGATATTATCGCGATCCTGCAATAACAACGGATGTGATCGTAGGATTTCCGGGAGAGACGGAAGAGGAATTCCATACGACGGAAGAATTTGTGCACAAGATCAATTTCTACGAGATGCATATTTTCAAGTATTCCAAAAGGCAGGGGACCAGGGCGGCACAACTGAAGGATCAGCTTACGGAGGCGGATAAGAGCAGGAGGAGCGAGATCCTTATGGAGGCGGAGAAGCAGATGTCGTATGCCTACAGAGCGGGGTATCTGCACCGTGAGGTGGAAGTCCTTATGGAGGAAAAGAAAGAAATAGACGGCCGGGTGTATTGGATCGGACATACGCCACAGTATATCAAGGCGGCGAAAGCAGTCGGGGAATCAAGGGATCTGAGTAACCAGATCGTGAGAGGCGAGATCACGGAGTTTCTTAAGGACGACATTATGCTTTTAAAATGATTGAATTTTGTGTGGCGATAGAGTATGATGATACAGTAAGGGCAGATGAAGATGGACGGATGTCCGTAACAGGGAAGCCGAAGGTGAACTGTTAGGGGTAATAGTAAAACAACAATGGATAAGGGCGTAAGAATATGCGGGATTTAGAAAACACACAATTTTTTAAAGTAGAGACAGAACCGGAGACGGGAGTAAAGATCGTGCTCTCCACGGTGTATGAGGCACTGACAGAGAAGGGATATAATCCGGTGAATCAGATCGTTGGCTATATCATGTCAGGGGATCCGACTTATATTACCAGCCATAAGAGTGCACGTAGTCTGATCATGAAAGTAGAGCGTGACGAGCTGGTAGAAGAGATGCTGGTGGAATACATCAGGAATTCTCTGGGGAAATAGTCGATTCCGTGGACAGAAGGCTTTGCGGTAATAACGAAAGGGAGATATGTTGCTATAAGCGGATCGGGTGCCGTGCATAGCAACAGGAATACAGGAACAGCATGAGGATCATGGGGCTGGATCTCGGTTCCAAAACAGTGGGGGTGGCGGTAAGCGATCCGCTTCTGATCACGGCGCAGGGACTGGAGATCATTAGAAGAAAAGACGAGAATAAGCTGCGGCAGACATTGGCAAGGATAGAGCAGTTGATCGAGGAGTACGAGGTGTCGGAGATTGTACTGGGTCTGCCGAAACATATGAATGATACGTTGGGTGACAGAGCAGAACTGTCGCTTGCGTTTCAAGATAAACTGGAAAGAAGGACAGGCCTTCCCGTGACGATGTGGGACGAGCGTCTCACTACGGTGGCAGCAGACAGGACGATGATGGAAGCGGGTATCCGCAGAGAACATCGCAAAGAGTATGTGGACAAGATCGCGGCAGTTTTTATCCTGCAGGGTTATCTGGATTATCGGGCTAACAAGGAGAATGCGTAAGTGGAGAAGATTGTTTTTACACCGGAAGGTGAGGAACCGGTACAGTTCT
>CAMWLJ010000022.1 GCA_947175055.1 uncultured Lachnospiraceae bacterium
TACCGCAGCCGGAAGGCCCCAAAAGCCCCACCAGCTCCCCGTCCGGGATCTCAAAGGTGAGACCGCTTACTGCCGTCACCTCCCCGGCATTCTTCTTCCCCCTGCCGGGAAATTTTTTCGTCAAGTTCTGTAATACAACTTTCATGTCCGCTCCCATTCCGCCACGTCGGCCTTTGCTCCGTTCAAGCCTTTACTTTCATTTTGTACCGTCACTTTTTCTATCATACAACTGTGCTTCCTCTGCCCACCGGCAACTCCTCTAACAGCACATACTCATCTCCGTAACTGAAATACGCACGCTTGATCACACTGCGCAGCGCCTGCTCATTGTTATAATAAAGCGGACCTCTTCTGCATGGATCTTCTCAATCTGCGCCGCCACCGCATTTACCTCCACGGTATCGAAAAGAAGCTGCTCGCTCTCCCGAATCCGACGGATGGTATCGTCACGCCTCACATCACAGACGACTCTGGCAAACTCCTGACGTTTTCCGGGATTCAGGTAAGTTCCCATTTCGTCACCGCCTCTTTTTCTTCCCTATACAAAAGGTACAAAAGGATTCCCGCTGCTACAAGAAACCCGGCCCCGCCGATAAGTCCCGTAGGCGCCGGCCCCAGGAAGACATTGTAGGGACGGTCCGGTGAAGTAAACAAAATTCCTGCAGAGGCAAATCCATTCAGGATGCCATGTCCCATGACAGCCGGAATACAGCTCTTCGTCTTGATCGTAACATAGGACAGGATAGTGCCCATCGCGGTACAGAACAAGCACATAGCCAGGATTCCTGTAAAAGGATATCCTGTATAATCAACACCATAATTATGCCCTATAATAGTCAGGGGAACATGCCAGAGTCCCCAGATCACCCCGCTTAAAAGAACGGCCGGGACTACCTTAAACTGTTTCATCATCCGCGGCAGCAAAAATCCCCGCCAGCCCCATTCTTCTCCGAAACAATTCAACAGATTTACAAAAGGTGCGATCACCGCGCCCATCGCAAGCTGCACCACCACTACCTGCCGAACCTGCGCTTGTGTAGCTTCCAGTCCCTGCGCCTCAAAGAGCACTTTCATGGAACCCATTCCGGCATCAAACTGATCCCGGAAGATCAGGAAATACAATGCCGCGCCAAAAAGGATCAGCAGATCAAAACCGAACCACACCAATCCGTAATACCTCAGATTCTTTTTCAGATCGATCGTGATCATCAGACTTCTCAACGTGAGTCGCTCTTTCGTCAAAAGACGCGTGAGCAGAGCGCCCAGAGCCGGAAAGAACATCACACTGGCGATCACACTCTGGACAAAATAAGCCTGCTGTGCATCTGTATTTTCCGCCATGGGCATAATGACGAAGATCTCCACAACATAGGTCATCAGAAACGTGATCAGCAGATAGATACCTATCTGCTTAAGGTTCCTTCTCTTTTCTTCCTCGGGCGTCAGTTTCGGAGCAGGTTTAACACCGCCTGCACTGTTACCCTGTTTATTAAATTTTTTCCAGATTTCCTGCATCTCCTGTTGGTTATTGTCCGTATCCATAGATACTCCTCCCATTCTCATTCCGGTGCAATATAGTTTCAGTTGATATACCCTGACCGCCAATCGGATAGTCTCAATCCGTCTCAAGATATAATATACTATACAATATTTTCCTATCTTCTGCAAACCGTCATACAATACTTGAGAACAAAAGTGTGCTTCGCACCCCCTTGCGTTCTAATTTCCATGGCAAGCGCAGCTTTTGTTCCGCGCGCGTAGCTGCGCATCCGGTTTTGTATCATAGGACGCACTTTCCTATGATATGAAAAAAGGGAATGCAGCTTTTGCCACACTCCCCTGAAATTTCCCCAGATCTGTATTTATCCTACCTTACGGACACGCAATGCCATATACTGATTCCCCGGCAGCTCGATCTTACAGATTCCTCTCTTCACTCCCATCGGCGTGACCGTCATATTCCACGTATCGATCACATCCACCTCATAATCAGCGTCTTCCGGAAGTATCAGCTGTCTGTACACAGGCTGGCAGACACCCAGATAATGAATGGCATAATCATAGCATATGCCCCAGCCTTCGCCCACATGACCGCCGGCATAGCCTACCACTTCGTCAAAGATGCCTTCACCCTTGGTCAGATACCCGCCCGGCACGTCTCGCAGGATATCCAGCAGAAACTGCAGTCTCGCCGGACTCTCCCCCTTTAAGATACCGCCGTGAGACCACCAGAGAATGTCCTCCGGATCCATAAAGGTCTCGCCGTGGCCGCAGTGGCCGCCCCGCATGAATGCCTCCCAGAATCTTCTCACCAGTTCCTCCCCGGTGATGTTGCCCCAGCCAAGGCCGATATTACCTTCATAACAGATCTCGTCCCACACTACCGGCTTGCCATATTTCTCCACGAACTGATCCGTATCCTCGGTGGTCCGGTAGAAGTCCACTCTCTGCAGAGAACAGTGGGTCACCCAGTCCTTGGAAAAGTCATAGTTAGGCCCGCCGTTATGTACCGACAACAGCCTATGGAACGGATCATTGGAAGATACCACCTGACCGTAGCGCTCCCAATCCTCCAGCGTCTTGATCCTGATAAAATCAAACTCGTTGGACAGTGACCACCACACATTCCGGTAAGCGCCGTATCTCGCCACCACATATCTCAGATACCAGTCGCAGGCATCCTTGTCCATCTCATTTAAGCCCCACTTATCGTAAGGGTGCATCAGGATCATGTCCGCCTCGATACCCAACTCCATCAGCTGCGCGATCCTCATATCATAGCGTCTGAAATGCTCCACGTTTGGCCTTGTATAGTCAAAGCCATAATCCTGCTCCGTCTCCTGCATCCCCGGAAATCTCATACGGCAGGACTTCTCCTGCTCCACCCGCTCCGGATCCAGTCCCTCGCCGTTTCCTCTCTCAAAGGGATAGGTCAGCGGCTCTTTTCTGTTAAACTCATAGAATTTGGGAAAGAAACAGAACCTGATCTTGTTGAACGCATTATCCTTCAAAGTCTTCAGCGTCTGCTCCTGCCGCTCCATCGGCTGATTTGCCCACGCATAACAGGTCGTCCCGATAGAATAGTAGGGCGTATGATCCGCATATCCCAGATGCGTCTTATCCACCACCACTACCGGTCCGTGGTTCTTCCCGGATGCCGCCACCACCTCAAATGATCCTTCCGCATCCTCAATGGAATCTGCAAAATTCCCCTCGATCTTATATGTATAAACGCCTTCGTAAGAGGGCATGAACCTTGCCCTGTACACCCCGTCCCCGTCATAGAACCCATTGACACTGATTTCTTCCTTTTCCCCCTTAAAAGTAACCGTCATCGCATAATCGCGGAACGGATTCCCGTCTCTCTTACCCTTGCTGCTGACTTCAAAAAGTCCCCATTTCTCCACTCGCTGCATCTGCATAGCCTCCTCGCTATTCACTAGTTTTCCCTTATTCGCCGGTCCGGACCAATCCTACCGCATTCTTATAACCTGCAAATTTCCTCTCACGGACAGCTTCTTCCATCTGCGGCGTTACCTGCTTCCAATTTATGGTATCAAAAATCTCTTCACCCCACAAGCCCATTGCCATACCTGCCATAAAAGCAGCCCCCGTGCCAGACAACTCTTCGATCGTCGAGATCGCAACCTCGCTGCCTGCAATATCGCTCTGGAACTGCATCAGATACCGGTTCTTCGTGGGACCACCGTCCACCCGCAAAGTCTCGATTCTCTTCTGCGAATCCTTCTCCATGGCCCGGACGATATCAGTGATCTGATAAGCGATACTTTCCAATGCCGCCCTTGTTAACTCAGCCTTGCCCGTCGTCCGATCCATCCCGATGATCGCTGCCCTGGCGCTGCTGTCCCAGTAGGGCGCTCCCAGCCCGGTAAACGCCGGCACCAGATAGAGCCCATCGTCCTGATTCGCCTCATTCGCCAGTGCTTCCGTCTCTACAGCGCTTCCGATCAGCTTCACATCATCCTTCAGCCACGAGATGACCGCCCCCGTATAGTTCAGGTTTCCTTCCAGCACATATTCCGGCCTGCCATTCAGCCCCCAGGCCAACGACGTCACCAGCCCATTCCTGCTCAGGATCGGTGTGTCGCCAATATTCATCATAATGGACGAACCCGTGCCGTAGGTCACCTTCGTCTTGCCGTCACTCCTGCAGTTCTGCCCGAAAAGCGCCGCATGGGAATCTCCCATCACCGCATGAATCGGCACCGGCCGTGCAAAAAGCCCCTCGCAGTCCGTATAACCGAAGCAGCTGTTGGAATCCCTGACCTCCGGCAGATTGTCCACATCAATACCGAACGCCCTGCAGATCTCCTCGTCCCATTTTAACGCGAAGATATTAAAAAGCTGCGTCCGCGAAGCATTGGAATAATCCGTCGCATAGACCTCGCCCTTCGTCATCCTGTAGACCAGATAAGAATCTATCGTCCCGTGGCATACCTCATGCCGCTTCGCCTTCTCCCCGGCTCCCGCCGCATTTTCCAGCAGCCAGCAGATCTTAGCCGCCGTAAAATACGGTGACAGCTTAAGCCCCGTTCTCAACCTGACCTGCTCCGCCATCTCCTGTATCTCTTTGCGTTCACAAATCTTAGCTGCCCGTGCACACTGCCACACGACCGCGTGATCGAGAGGCTGTCCCGTCTCCCGATCCCACATGATGGCAGTCTCTCTCTGATTGCTGATGCCGATCCCCGCCACATCCTCCGGGCTGACCTTGGCCAGCTTCAACGCATTGCGGATTACCTGCATTGTATTTTGATAGATTTCCTCCCCGTCGTGGGAAACCCAGCCCTGCTCGTTGACGATCTGCCGATGTGCCAGATCCGTGCGGACGCACAATTCTCCTTTTTCACTGAAAAGCAGTGCCTTCGTCCCCTGCGTGCTCTGATCAATGCTGATCAAATATTTATTCCCCATAATTCTTCTCCATATCATTCCTATTGTCAGATCGTGGTCCGTATCTTCCAATCCTCACTCAGGCAAGATTCTCTACCGCCTTCTTCGCGATTCCTTCCCCGTTCAGTCCATAATAGTCAAACACCGCACCGGATTTTCCCGTGATCACATGATCGTCCGGCAGCGCCATAGTGATCACCTTCTTCGGGCACGCAGCCCCCACTGCAACCGCAACGGCGCTTCCCATACCGCCGTAAGGCGCATGCTCCTCCACCGTGATCACCAGCTTCGCACTCTTCGCTGCTCTTACCACCGTATCCCGATCCAACGGTTTCACACAGTACATATCCGCTACCACGGCCTTAATCCCTTTATCCTGCAGGAGCCTCGCCGCTTCCAGGGCCGGGCGCACCATCTCGCCGCAGGCAATGATCGCCACGTCGTTCTCCGCCTCCAGATTCCCGTGTACGGTAGCCTGATCCATCTTGAACGGGCAGTCTGCCTCACTGTAGATATCCTCCACCGGATTGCGCCCCACTCTCACGTAAGCCGGCTTCTCGTCCTGCAGCAGATTCTCGATCAGTTTCGCCGTCTGGAACCTGTCGCTGGGCAGATATACTCTCATATTGGGAATCGCAGACATAGCGGCGATGTCCTGTGCGGAATGGTGGCTCATACCAAGCTCCCCGTAGCTGATACCGCCACTGATGCCGATCAGCTTTACATTGGTGTTGGAGTACGCCACATCCACCTTGGCCTGCTCATAACTTCTCGTAGAGATAAAGCATGCCG
Source organism: uncultured Lachnospiraceae bacterium (assembly GCA_947175055.1). Lineage (GTDB taxonomy): Bacteria > Bacillota > Clostridia > Lachnospirales > Lachnospiraceae > UBA3282. Next base: position 5,707 of record CAMWLJ010000022.1, read on the forward strand.
GTGAAAAGCAATAAGGCTTCTCTCCACAGTGCGCCATGCCGGCAGCAATGCTCACCAGATTCTGTTCCGCGATACCCACCTCGATGGACTGCTCCGGAAAGGCATTGAAGAAGGGAGTCATGGACGCCGACCCTCTGGAGTCGGAACATAACGCGTAAATATGTTTGTCTTCTTTGGCATGTGCCATCAATGTCTCGCAGATTGCCTGCCTGTTAGGAATCTTATTCATGAAGTACGCCCTCCTTCTTAGCTTCTAGTGCTTTAACGATCTGATCATACTCTTCCTGATTCGGCACATGATGATGCCATGCCGCCTTGTTCTCCATGATCTCACCGCCGCCGTAGCCCTTGATCGTGTTTGCAATGATACAAGTCGGCCTGTCGGTAACGGTCTTAGCCTGCTCGAACGCCTCATGCAGCTTCGTGATATCATTTCCCTCTGTCTCGATCACATTCCAGCCGAAGCTCTCGATCTGCGTGTGCAGATTTTCATGAGTCATGACCTGCTCCGTGGTGCCGGAGATCTGCAGATGGTTCCTGTCTACCACCGCACAGAGATTGCCCAGCTTATAATGGCCGGCGGCCATAAAGCCTTCCCAGACGGAACCTTCCGCCACTTCGCCGTCGCCCATCACCGTATAGACACGGCTTTCTCTGTTTTCTTTCCGACAGGCCAGTGCCATACCCACGCTCACCGGCAGGCCATGTCCCAGAGAACCGGAGTTCATCTCGATTCCCGGCAGCTCATTATTCGGATGCCCGATGAACTTGGAACCGAACTGCGAGAACTCGTTGACCACCGTCTCCGTCTCGAAGAATCCCTTTGCCGCCAGCACTGCATAATAACTTTCCACGGAATGCCCCTTGCTCATAATGAAATAATCACGGTTTGGATCGTCCTGATTCTCCGGGCTTACATTCATCTGGTCAAAGTACAGTGTAACAAGCGTATCCATAACAGAAAAATCACCGCCGATATGGCCGCCGCCGGATTTCATGATCATATCCAGCACCACCTTGCGAAGTTCGAGGGATCTTACTGTCAATGCTTTTGCATCAAATTCTGGTCTATTCATTTTATCCTCCCTTTCCTCTCTAAATCCCATGGATCCTATCGATCACCTGCTGTTCCACATCGTCGTACAGATCAGGTTTCACACCGATATACTTACATGCCTCATACAATACCGGCACCACATCCTGATGAATGCCCACACAGTGATGAATATAAGGCCCCTCCACGATCTTAGCTTCCAGTCTCGGCCAGTTCTCCACCTCGATCCAGAGATAGGTGCCTTTCGTATACGGCCCTTCGATTCCCTTCGCATTGCCAAGAAGCAAGGAGTACTCGCCGTTGTCGCCGTCAAAGCGTGCCAACGTCAGGCCGCCGTGCTTCGCCTCAGCCTCCACTGCACCGGGATGGGAGAAAGCCAGCGGATAACCGATAGTCGGCTTGCAGGAAGCACAGCTGAGCGGCCACGGCCCGCAGTGCTGGAGCAGTTCGCCATTGTCATTGAACGGATGCCGTACGGTCCAATCCGCAAAGAAACTTCTGCTCTTGTCCATGCCGGCTGCCTCCACCATCAAGGCGGTGACCGCACCGTGGATATCCGTCTCGCATACTACCGGAAAGCCCTCTTCATTCAACAGGGCATTAGCCGCACAGGGCATAATACCGATCTCTCCCTGCAACGCATTCCAACACTGGATCGCACCCGCAGAGCACCCGTACCTGTCTGCCAGATTGCGGATCGCAACCTTGAGGGCCGCCACATTCAACAGCTCCTCGTCCTTGATGGCAATATTGAAATGCTCTCTGCAGTAAGCCACTACCTCGGCCGCCTTCGCGCCCTCTTCTTTTACCTTCTTCATTTCCGCCGTCAACTCAGGCATGGGGACCGGCGCCAGCTGGATATTGAATTTCTCCAGAAGTTCTCCCTCATTACACATAGTGGACCAGAAGTCAAAGGGTCTCGGCCCGATCTGCAGAATGCGGATACCTCTGAATGTCCTTACCACATTACATACTGCCAGAAAACGGTTGATTCCCTCTTCAAACGCCGGATCCTCCAGATTACAGTTTGTCAGATATGTAAACGGCACCCGGAATCTTCTCAATACCTTACCGGTAGCAAAAATACCACACTGGCTGTCACGCAGGCGGATTCCCTTTTCATCAGGACATTCATCCCTGGGGCCCCAGAGCAATACCGGAAGATTCATATTCTTGGCCATTCTTGCCACCTCGTACTCCGTTCCGAAATTGCCGTGCGGGAAGAAAAGACCGTCCACTTTCTCTCTCTTAAATTTCTCTTCGATCCTGACCCTGTCATTGTCGTCATGCAGCAGACCATCCTCCGCGATATCATCGATATCTACGAAATCAACCCCCATTTCCTTAAGTTTTTTCCTCGTATAATCGGCATACTCTACCGCTGCCGGTGCACTGAAGATACTCCGTCTGGTCGGAGCAAACCCAAGTCTGATCTTTGCCATATCGTCCTCCATTCCGAGGCATCCTGCATACACTTATCGCAGCAGCCTCTGACTTTCCTCTTTATAGGAATAAGATTATGGCAGTTACAACTTTATTTCAATAAATAGTAAAGTGTATTTTGCTTTATTTTGACTTTATTTATTGCAAATATTTAGTTTTTCTACTAAACTTATGATGGAAATCATAATTCCGTTCCACCGCAGTGTGATACAAGAAAGGAAGGCCGCAACATGTCCGTCACAGCCAAAGAATTAGCACAGAAACTGGGAATTTCGGCCACTGCCGTTTCCATGGCACTAAATAATAAAGCCGGCGTCAGCACCGAGACCCGTGCCAGGATCATCCGAGCCGCCGAAGAATACGGATACGACTTTACTAAAGTAAAACACGATCCGGTCCACAGCGGTTCCATCTATATCATTTTTTACAGGACCCATAATGCCATCCTTTCTTATTCTCCTATTTTCAATGAGTTGTACGACGGGGTTAAAAGCGAATGCCAGAAAGAACATTTTACGGTAAAGATGATGCAGTTCTATGAGAAAGTTGACGTGCTGGAGGACTGTTTCTGCGACCTTCGCATTTCCGACTGTAAGGGCATCATTCTGATCGGCACGGAGATCAGACAGGACGTGTGCCGGCAGTTTCTCGCGCTTGGTTATCCGTTGATCCTGCTGGACACTTATTTTGACGGCTTAGATTGCACCAGTGTACTCATCAACAACGCGCAGGGGGCTTATGTCGCCACCAACTATCTGATCGCAGGCACCAGAGTACAACCCGGTTACCTGCAGTCCAGCTACCTGATCCCCAACTTTATCGAACGGCAGGAGGGATATTTTAAGGCAATCAAAGAGAACGGCATGTCTCCATCCCGTTCTGTTATCCATCAGCTTTCTCCGTCTATCGAGGCCGCCATGGCCGATATGCTGGAGATCATAGACCGCAAAGATCCCCTTGCCAAGTGTTATTTCGCCGACAATGATATCATCGCCATCGGCGCTATGAAGGCGCTTATGCTCCGCGGTTACCGGATTCCCGAAGATATCTCCTTTGTCGGCTTCGACAATATCTCCGAGAGCCGGATCATCGAACCGTCGCTCACCACCATGGACGTGCCCCGGCTCTATATCGGCAAGACCGCCGCCAAGCTGTTGATCGAGCAGATCGACTCGAAGGTGGTCCATACCTCCAAAGTGGAGATCGCGGCGCGGCTTGTGAAGCGGTTCTCCTGCGTAACGCCGGCGTGACCATACTGCACACCCGCACACCCCGCTTCGCCCACTCGATGGCCAGCAATCTCGTAAGTTGGATCACGCCTGCAGAAGTCATCGCTCCCGGCTCCATTTCACTGTCGTCTCCTTCTCGTCATAATATGCCTTTGCCCGGACAGTACCCTGGACGTGCCTGCCCAGAATGCGGACTCTCTTTTCCGTTCCCGGCGCCAGGTCAAAATAGTTATCCTCGAACAGCCAGCCGAACTCATCCCCGTCTTTATCACCGATCAGTTCAACACAGCGAGCAAATCTCTGGGTGGTGAGCACGAGCCGGTCTTCCTCCTGCCACATCTTCAACCCGGTATCCTGCGGGAAGTCCAGATGCCGTTCTATATCCACATAATCTATATTCTCGGCAAGCAGCTGCCCCTTTTCATCCGTCACCCTGGCAAGCAGCACATTTTCCCGGCGGAACTGCCCGAATTCGTCCAGAAAGGTGAGCAGCCGGGATTCGTCTGGCCTGCTCTCGAAAGTCCTTGTAAGGCTGGCCGTCTTCTGATTCTTTCCTAAGGAGAAAAGAGTCACTTCCACACTGCCGCGTATGGTCTTTGTCGTATCATTGACCAGCCACACCGAAATCCTGTCTCCGATATCAAAGGATACCTGTACCGGCTCATAAGCTCTTTTCAGCGCATAATAAGCCATCTGCGGCTCATTGAAATAGTCTACTACCCCGTAGGAGATCATATTGCTGCAGTTGTTGAACTTCCACAGAATATGCCCCTTGGTGCGCCGCTCCCCCTCCGGTTCCAGAGCCGTCTTTCCTCTGCGGAACCGCTCCACATCCTTCTTGATATACTCGCAGTGTGCCGCACCGATATTGTAGAGCAGTGATCGTGCATCGTCCGCATCGTAATAGTGCTCCACCGGCCCCAGCTTGATCACGCCCTGGTTAGAATTATGTGCCTCCCATGTCTTGGGCCATGCCAGGCGAGTCTTCTTCGTGTTCTGTCCCCGGTACCCCTCCGGCCACAGCTCCTGCGGCTCCATCATCCGCCGCATGGTACGCATCACCGGTGTGGAGACTCTGCAGTTCTCACTTAAGAATACCGGGTAGGCCGCCTGCGGTACATACCACAGATGCGTATAACCGTGAGTGTCTCCCCCCGTCGGATCGTTGGCATATGCTCCGCCATAAGGGCTGTTTTGATGATAATATCTGCCGGGATCCAGCCTCGCACACACTTCCGGATAGATTTCCCGGAAGATCGGTTCCCCGTAGCAATAGCTGCCAGGATACTGATAATCCCGCGAAAGCAGCACTTCATTACCGCCGCACCACAACAGGATAGACGGATGAGATTTCAGCCGGTTCACCAGTGTTTCCGCCTCCTGCCTGCACAGATTCAGCATGTGTGCCTCTTCACTGTACATGTTATACCCGAGATAGAAGTCTTGCCACAGCAGGATTCCTCTTCTGTCGCATTCCTCGTAGAATTCTTCCGGCAGGATCTCACTCTCTCCCCAGACACGAAGGCAGTTAAAATGCGCCGTCTGTGCAAGCAGGAGCAGATCTGCCATCCGTTCCCGATGGTAACAGCCGCTCACCGTATCCGCCTGCGCCAGGTTACCGCCCCAAAGCTTTAACGGATGGCCGTTGATCCTAAAATCCATGTCTCCTACTTGCTCCAGCCGCCGGAAACCGATCCGTCTCGTACCTGTATCCAGCACCTCTCCCCGGCTCACAAGCCTGACTTCCAATTCATAGAGCGGCTGTTTCCCATGGGTCCTCGGCCACCAGAGTTGTGGTGCATCCACTTCCAGATCCCACACGCCGGCCATACCTGCACAGGGCAGCGTCCCTTCCAGTACCGTCTGCCCTTCAGGTGTGCGCAGGCAGTACTCCATCTGCTCATCCGTACACTCATGGCAAAATCCGGTTTCCATATGGATCTGTCCCTGCCGAAGCGTCGGATCCACCTCCACCGTCATTGCCAGCCCGACAAAACCGTTCTTTTCCACCTGTTCCAGATAAATATCTCCATACACGCCTATCCTGACCAGATCCGGCAGCGGGCCGGAAAACTCATGGAACCCGGAGCGGAATACGCGGGCCCTGCAGAAATCCGGCACCAGTTCTTCCTGTTCTCCGGGAAGCCTGATCTGCTCCAGAATCTTCCATGGGGACCGGAAATACAGCCGCAGTACATTTTCTCCCTTCTGCAGCCCCGACACGTTCTCTATCCGGCAGGGCATATAAGCACTCTCATTGTGTGCCAGCAGATGCCCGTTTAGAAGGATATCCGCAAAAGTATCCAACCCTTCCAATACCAGGTGAAAGTTCCCCGCCGTCTCCTCCAGAAAGAAATGCTTCTCATAGCACCAGTCGTTCTTCCCGATCCACCTATCCTTATTCTGTCCATGCAGATTAGGATTTTCCACGATGCCTTCCCGGATCAGCACGTCTTCCACCTGGCAGGGCAGCATATCGATCGTAAAGATCTGTCCTTTCGTCTCTTCTCCGCTTACCTGCCACAGCTTCCAATCTCTGTTTAACGCTATCCTTTTCATTCTGCTCTAGCCTCCATTCACTATTGACAGACTCCCGAAGTCTCTTAAGTCCTTGCCTGAGACGGCCCATAAACAACCTGACAGCTCTTCTTGCTGTAATGCCCCTTCACGGTAATCTCCCCGTGATCATGCCTGCCCAGGATCTTCACTCTCCTGACCATCCCCGGCATAAGGTCAAAGTAATTATCGTCGAACAGCCAGCCGAACTCATCTTTATCACAGTTCCCGGTGATACTCACACATCTGGCAAAATGCTCACTCCTGATACTCAGCACATCACCTTCCAGTTCCACGTGCAGCAGCGGATCCTGGAACGGAAGATGCCTCTCGACATCCACATAGTCGATGCATGTGTTTATCTCTCTGCCCTCACTGTCTGTCACTCTGGCATACAATATACAATCTTTGGAGAAGAAACGAAACCGCTCAAGATCATATACCACTTTACAGTCACCTTGGGGTACTGCCACCGCCACCCGGTCTTTCTCCCGAAAAGTCTCCTTGCGCAGATCATACAGCCCATGTTCCACCGTTCCCGCGAAATCCTCCGGCGAATCATTCGCCACATAGAGCCGTATGCTCTCCTCTCTGGCAAAAGAAGCAATGACCGGCGAAAGAACCCGCTTCGTCGCATAATACGGGATAAACCCTTCTTGGAAATAGTCGATGATGGCGCAGTAGACTTTCGGCCAGGTGTCAAGCAGCTTGCAGGCCATATATCCTTTCGTGCGCTTCGTATACTCCGCTTCTCCCCTGCTGCCACGGCGCACCATCTCCCCCATCCGCTTGATCTCCGCACCGTAGGATGCTCCCATATTATAGAGCAGCCCATCCGCATCACAAGCATCATAATACTCCCAATAATCTCCGGACTTACGTTCTCCGCAAGCCCCCAGATGGCTCCGCTGTCTCCAGTTTGCCGGCATGATCGCCTGATCCGGGCATGTCACACGCACATCTGTACCTTCTTCCCACAGATTTCCATGGATCATCCGCTGCAGACTGTGTTTTACAGGCGGCGCCGTGCGAATATTCTCACTGAGGAAATTCGGGTACTCCCGGTAAGGATATTCCCAGACACAGTCGTAGGTATGGGTATCTCCCTCCCGCGGGTCATTTGCCCAGGCGCCTCCATAAGGTGAATTCACATGATAGAATCGCTCCGGATCCAGTCTCTTTACCAACCTGGGGAATGCCTCCTTGACAATCCGCTCTCCATAAGGTTTCTCGTCGATATACTCCGCTCCCATGATCGTCTCATTACCGCCGCACCACATGAGCAGGCAGGCATGGTGTCTGAGCCGTCGTATCAGGAATTCCGCCTCTTCCACGCATTTCTGTTCATAGGCATCGTCATCCGGGTAGGCGCCGTGTCCCATGAAAAGCTCCTGCCAGATCAGGATTCCTCTCCGGTCCGCTTCCTCATAGAAAGCATCCGGCAGCGGGATTCCTTCTCCCCAGATCCTAAGCGTATTCATATTGGCGTTCTCCACCATATCCAGAACCCTGGCTGCACGCTCCGGCTGATAGCAGTGTGTATACCCCTGCATCGGATCCATGCTGCCGCCCCAGAGCCGCACCTTTTTCCCATTGATCAGGAAGGAAAGCGGCACCGGCATCTCTACCTGCTTGAATCCTACTCGTTTCTCCAGGCGATCCACAATCTCCTTATCCTGCCCCTTCCTCACGACCAGCTCCAACGTGTACAGGTTCTGCGGGCCGAATCCTCTGGGCCACCAGAGGGCGGGCGCTTCCACCGTCAGCTCCCCTGCTGCCGCAAAGGAATTCTCCGCTGCCTGCACCTCCACGGCCTGACTTGCCACCGTTCCACCGTCATCCTTCAGCACGGCGTGCACCGTCAGCATTTCACCGGCCAGACCCGGCGCACTCTCCCCGGCGATCTCCCAGCATACCTTTCCCGAATGCCGCTCCTGCTCCAGCCTTGCCCTGATCTCATCTGCCGTGATCCGGACACTCTCCCAAATCTCCAGATAGATATCGCCATACACGCCCACCGGTGTAAAGTAAGGGATCGCTCCCTGATACCCGGCTTCTTCCTCACCATTTATCATAGGAAAGTCATGCAGGGGTTTTCGGAGCAGCTTGCATTTGAGCACCGCATTCCTTAAGTGCTCGGGCATCTCTCTTTGGTCCAGCCACTCCATCACAGAGCGGAAGCGGATCATAAGCACATTCTCCTCCTCACATTTCTCCGTGATATCCAGGCGGCCGGGAAGATAGAAGTCATCATGGCTTCCGATGTGTTCGCCATTCAGGTAAATATCTGCCAGTGTATCCAGCCCTTCCATGACCAGCGCACAGCACTTCCCTTCCGGCTTCGGAAACGTCAGCCTGTATTCCCATTCACGCTCCGCGACCCATTTGGCCGATTGACACCAGCCTATCTTCACCTCTTCCGGCAGTATCCCCTTCTGCAGTAAGACATCCGCCACCTGCGCCGGCATCCTGTCGACCTTCATCCACGTCTCTTCGCCGGCCTGACGCAGTTCCCATCCCTGTACCAGATCAATTCTTCTCTTCATCTCTTCATCCACCGCCTGTTCCGTGTCAATTAGAACACAAAGCCTTCCGTCGCCATCAGCCGTTCCATCGTCTCCTGATCCAGCCTGATGCCGCTGGCCGCCGCATTTTTCTCCACCTGTTCCACATTCTTCGCCCCGGGGATGACACAGCTGATACCCGGATAGCTCAGATCATAGGCCAAAGCCAACAGTGCCATAGTGTCTGCCGGCGCCTTCACGCAGGAGCTCACGATCTCCATGTCCTTCTGTATGGAAGCAAACCGCTCTTTGCTCCAGAATCCGGAACGGTTATCGCCCTGATCGAATACGGTATCCTTGCCGTATTTACCTGTAAGGATACCGCTGGCAAGAGGCTGGCTGGTGAGCACCGGGATATTTCTCTCCTTCGCGATCTTCACCACTTCCAGATTGGACTTATTGAGAATGTTAAAAGGGCACTCCAACACATCGATCACATTCTCCTTATCCGTTTCAAAAGCGTGCAGTGTATCTGCCGCTCCCCACATGGCAAGACCACAGAAACGTGCTTTACCGGATGCCTTGATCTCCTTCATGGTATCAAAGATCTTCCCTTTTTCCTGCCATGCGCTGTCCGGCACATGCAATAGATAGACATCCACATAGTCTGTCTGCAGACGCTGCAAGCTCTCATCCAGGCACATCAGCAGATAGTCTCTTGTAAAATCCTTGCTCCGCTCCGGCACTCTGAAGTTGGTGCCGCCCTTGGTCACCAGCACAATTTCCTGTCTTCTGCCCTTCATAAACTCGCCGATCAGCTTTTCGCTGTGGCCGTTTCCGTAGGAATCGCAAGTGTCATAGAGGTTGATCCCCAATTCAAAAGCTCTTTCCAGAGCCGCCATGGAATCTGCATCGTTGCAGCCTTCTCCCCAGCCGCTTCCTCCGATCGCCCATGCGCCAAACCCAATGTCCGATACCTTCATTCCCGTTTTTCCAAATACTTGATATTGCATCATTCTCTCCATTTCTGCGCTGCTTTTTGCGCATAAACGAGTTTGTGGCAAGCAACGCGCAGACACAAATCTCGCGATTGAAAATTTTAATTTTCAATCTTCTTTCCTCCATTCCGAAGCGTTTTACGCTGAGGACACGAGCAGAATTTGTGACGCTTTGGCACAAATTCTTGGCCGTATCCCACTTCTCTTACTGTATAAAATGTCAGGCATCCCGCCGCCATGCAGCCGTTACGCACTGCGCACTGTACGCCGCTCTGGCAAAGATGCGTCCGCTTTTATGTCTTCCTGCAACCGTGATCCTTTTCTCCTCACCCGGGAAAAGGTCAAAATAGTTGTCTGAAAAATACCAACCGAAACTGTCCCCTTCTTCCTCTCCTGTCAGCTCTACCCCATGGGCAAACCTGCCGGCCTTCAAGATCAGCACATCCCCCTGGGCCTTCATCGTAAGCTCCGGCTCCGGGAAAGTCAGATGCCGCTCTATATCTGCAAAGCTATGGCCGACAGCCAGCACTTCTCCTGCCTGATCCACCAGCTTTGCACGGATGATCTTATCCCTGGTAAACTGCCCGAAACAGTCTGCTCGCCCTGCAAAAGCGCTTTCCCCGGCCGCTGCTTTTACCGGGAACTCACATGTCGCTTCCCATCTGTCCTCAGCCATGTCGTAGAGTCCCACCTGACAAGTTCCCTGCACTTCTGCCGCCGTGTCATTGACCACCCACACATCAGGATGATTCCCAATATCCACACTGACCAGAAGCGGCTCGTAAGCCCTTTTCAGGAAATAGTAAGGAATCCCCGGTTCCAGATAGGCATCCAGCACGGAACTGTACAGATGCGGAAAAGTCGTATTCAGCTTCCAGACAAGATGTCCGAAACAGCGACGCCTGCCTGCTGCCTCCCAGACTTCCTTCCCTCTGCGGTAATGTTCCACCGTCCGCTTGCTGTAGATGCCGGCCGCCATACCGAATGCGTAGACCATCTCCTCCGGCGTCTGCGGATCATAGAACTCCTCCACCGGAGGAATCTTCTTCCAGGACTCCGCAGAAGTGATCTTCAGATAGTCTGCAGGCCAGGGCAGTCCTCCGTGCCGTACCGGCTGCGGCGCCGGCAGATCGTCCGTCTCCATATACCGCTTCAGAGAACGCACCGGCGGAAAAGCCACCCGCAGGTTTTCACTCACGAAGCGCGGCAGGCTGCTCCCCGGCACATACCAGGAGTTGGTGTAGCTGTGTGTATCCCCGTACAGCGGATCGTTGGTATAGGGCCCGCCAAAGGGTGAATTGTACAGATAACACCGGTCCGGATCCAATCTGGCCGTCAGTGCCTTCAGATCGTACTCAAAGAGGGCGGAACACAGATACTCTCTGCCCGGCTCTGCAAAATCCCTGCTCATATAACACTCGTTTCCGCCGCACCACAGCAGCACGCAGGGATGATGGCGCAGTCTTCTCACCAAGGCTTCCGATTCTGCCAGGATCTGCGCTTTCACCGCTTCCACGTCCGGATACTGCGTATGTCCGCAGAAAAATTCCTGCCACAGCAGTATCCCCCATTCGTCCGCCAGATCATAGAGCAGATCCGTAAAAGGAACCCCTTCTCCCCATACACGCAGCGTGTTCATATTCGCATCTCTTGCCAATTCCAGGATCTGCCTGATCCGGCCCGCATCTTCGCACATCGTATAGCCTTCATCCGGCGTCAGATTGCCGCCCCAAAGCTTCACTTCCCGGTCATTGACCAACACGTGCAGCGGTTCCGGCATCGTGATCTTCCGAAATCCGATCCTTCTGCTCTCCGAGAAAATCTCCTCCCCGCCTGCATAAAGGTGCAGAGTCACCCGGTACAGCGTCTGTTCTCCCAACCCTCTCGGCCACCACAGCCTGACAGCCGGTACCTCCAGCGTCACCACATCTCCCCACGGAGCGCTTATCCGGTCTACCACCTCTCCATCCAGCGTGATCTCGGCCTCCACGGTCACTTCCTGCGGCCACATCCCTCCGGCTGCTTTTGGCTCTGTCTTTATCCGTACTTTGCCCCTTGTCAATGTCTCGTTCAGAATGACAGCCGCTCTCCAGTCGCGCAGGGGATGCTTCTTCCCAATCCGCATCTCTACGGGGCGGTAAACTCCCACCTTCCAGAAATTCTCCTCATTTCCCAGATAGGTACTGAAATCATGGAAGGATTTGCGCAGGAAACGGCAGGCCGGAATCCTGTCTTGTTCGATAATCTCCCCATACGTCTCCTCGATCCCCTGAAACACTTCCCCCATGGACGGGAATACGATTTGTACCAGAATCTCTTCCTCCCCTTCCCGGGACGAAAGATCCAGTTCTGCCGGGAGATAGCAATCTTGCACATGCATCTGCAGTTCGCCGTTTAAGTAGATATCCGCCACCGTATCCAGGCCCCCGAAGCACAGGCTGATCTGCCGCCCGCTCTCTCCTGCCGGTATCTGCACCCGGTTCTCATAGATCCATTTCCGCTCACTGACCCACTTGCAGGTATCCTGCCGGCCGCGCTTATACTCCTCGCCGATTCTGCCCGCCGCAAAGAGGATATCATGTACCTGCATAGGCATATGCGGCACTTCAAGACAGATGTCCCCTTCCGGCGTACACAACTTCCAGCCTTTATCCAGCACGGTCTTTTCTTCCATATTCGTCATATCTATATTCCGCCTTTCTGCGAAGCAGTTCTCTCTATTCTCTACGCTTTATCCTTTCACACTCCCGGCCACAAGTCCTTTGATCAGATACTTAGATCCAAACGAGAACAGGATCAGGATCGGGATCGTACCCATAGACAATGCCAGTATCCTAGCCGCATAATCTGTCCGGTACTCACTGCTGATCAGCGCGATCGACAACGGGATCGTATACAGTTCTTCTTTGCTGATCATGACGAGCGGCGTCATATAACTGTTCCAGGACCAGAGGAAGAAGAGCAGGAAGATCGTGATCAATGCCGGACGGATGATCGGCAGTACCAGTCGGAAGAAGATCCCAAACTCTTTGCACCCATCCACACGTCCGCTCTCGATGATCTCATCCGGCACGGAGCCCCCAATATACTGCCGCATCCAGAAGACACCGAAAGCATTCGCCATACCCGATACGATTAGCGGGAACAGTGTATTGTTCAGCTTCAGCCAGCGCATCTCCAGCACGAAACCGATCAGACCAAGCTGCTGCGGTATCGCCAGCGTCGCCACGACCATGGCAAAAAGTGCCGCTTTTCCTTTGAAGTCAAACTTGGCAAAGGCATATCCCGCCAGCGCGCTGACCATCAGGCCGCCCACGGTATTGCACACCGCCACCAGGATACTGTTCCAGTAGTACAGCAGGAAATTCTGTCGCATCACGGTCTGGAAATTCTGTACAAAATACTTGCCGAAGAACAACTTAACACCCGTATACAAGTCCTCGCTGTAATGCGTTCCCATGACGACCATCATATAGAACGGCAACAACGCACAGACCGACAACACGATCATAAAAATCCACACGGGAAGCTTTCTTAAAACTAATGTACTGACAGGTTTTCTCCTCACGCTCATCACTCTCCCTTCTTCCGATCGATCAGCTTAAACAGCAGCAGAGAGGCTGCTGCAATCACCAGAAACAGGCAATATGCCAGTGCGGATCCATAGCCAAACTCAAAGCTCCTGAACGAAGCCTCATAGAACCGCATCACCACCGTCATCACCGCCCGGTCCGGTCCGCCTATAGGCTGGCTCACCGAATTGAACAGCAGCTGGGGCTCATCGAAAAGCTTAAACCCGTTGATCACACTGGTGGTGATCACGAAGATAAAGATCGGCCGTAACAGCGGAATGGTTATCTTGGTAAAGCTGTCCCACCATCTAGCACCGTCTATCTTCGCCGCTTCATACAGCTCGTCGGAGATGGCAGCCAGGCCTGACAGGAACATGATCATCATATAGCCGTAATTCTTCCACACGATCATGAAGATCACGACCGCCCTGGATGCCCAGGCATTTCCCAGCCAATAGACGCTTTCTATGCCAAGCAGGTTCAGGAAAGCATTGATCACACCGCTCTTCCAGTCGAACATCAGCTGGAAAATGATACCTACAGCGACCGGCGTCGTGATATAAGGGAGGAAATTGATCAGCTGGAGGCCGTTTCGCGTCTTCTTGAAAAAATCCTTTAAGAAGGTAGCCATAAAAAGTCCCAGCGCAATCTGGATCGGCGTACTGATTGCCAGCAGGATCAAGGTATTGAGCATCGATTTATAGAAAAACTTATCTTGCGTAAAGACACGTTTATAATTCTTCAATCCTACGAATGCAGCTTCCCCAATCCCGTCCCAGGATGTGAAACTTACTCCCAGGGAGAACAAGATCGGAAAAAGTCCGAAAGCAAGGTAAAGAATAAAGTAAGGCGCTATCATAGCATAGGGCGCTTTCTTTTTTGACATGCTGTTACTCTCCTTTCTGGAAAAGAGGATCTGACAACAGATCCTCTTTTCCATTCATCAACATGAAATATCTACTCTGACAGATCGGGCTGCTTGGTCAGCAGTTCATCCGTCATGGACTCGATCAGGCTGTCCACCGATACGCTGCCGTCCACCGATGCGTTGATTGTCTTTAACGCCAAGTTATATACATCGTCGATATCCTGGTCATATTTGCTGGGCAGTCTCACACCCTTGATGTTCGGGAACACTTCTTGGGAGATGGCCTGCAGCACATCCTGCCCTGCAAAATAGTCATCTACACCACTGTAGAAGGATGCGTCCTCATAGAGCGGTTTGTACGGTGAGAAGTTTCCTTTATAATCTCTCTGCAATTCTGCACCTTCCTTTGATGCAAAGAAGAATCTGATATACTCTACAGCCTCTTCCTTATGAGCACCGCCCTTCGGCACGCCCATGACCGTTCCGCCCCAAGGGAAAGGACCACCGGGAGGAAGCATGAAGCCCCATCTTCCCTGTCCGTCTTTGTCGTTGGACTTGATCGTAAACTCTAAGGACCAGTTTGCACAAGGATAGAAAATATGTTCATCGCCGGCATAAGAAGCACCTTCCTCAGCGGAACTGAAATCCAGTACGTCCACCATGCCTGCCTTCTTCATCTCAAGAAGTTTCTCCAGAATCGGCCGCATGGAAACATCCAGGTTCAGCTTGTCGCCTTCCACGAAAGGCTCCGTAGACTGTCCTTTCAGTATCTGGCCTGCCGCACCAAGAGAGGGGAGCATGAACACTGTCCCGTTGGACTTCTCCACAACTTCTTTTCCTTTTGCAATGAAGGAATCCCAGTCGGACAGCATAGCTTCCAGCTCCTGCGGATCGTCCGTGCCCAAATATTCCTTGGCAAGTTCTCTCTTATAGGCCATACCTGCCACCGACGGACATTCCGGCCCTACATACTGACCACCTTCCGTAGTCTCCAGCGGGATCAGATAATCCAGCACCTGACTGGTATCAAAGTTATAGGGATTGGCGGTGATATCTTCCCAGATATCCAGTGAAAGGAGTTTGCCCCGAAAGGTAGCCTCCAGCCATGCGATATCCGGCATCTCCCCGCCGCTGGCCAATGTCGTCTGCAGTTTCTGGGTCATATCTTTACTCTCCACCGCCACAAGGTTCACCTTAATGCCGGTAGCCTTCGTAAACTCGTCATGCATCTGCTTTCTCGTGTCACCCGTATCCCAGCACCAGATTGTCACTTCTCTGTCTGCAGACACTTCGTCTGTTTCCCCGGCTGCTTCCTGCTGTGGCTGCTCCTTGGCCGTCTCCCCGGCTGCTTCCTGCTGCGTCCGCGTTCCCCCACCGCATCCTGCCAGACTGGAAATACAGAGTGCCGCTCCCATAAGTAATGTCAATAGCTTTCTCTTCATAAATACCTCCTTCTCGTCACGCCACGCGTCCCGGCCGCCTACCGCAACTTTTCCTATGTCTCGTTTGTTTCTATGCCTAAAGTATAGCGTTCTGCATCCCCCAAAAAAACACACCATTTTTTATTTTCCTTATACTTTCTTAATGGCCGGCCGCATTCTTTGTCACGCTGGCAGCGGTGATCTTCCCGATTTTTTATACTTTTTTGCTCTGCTTTATACTTTTTATGCTTTTCTTCCCTCATTGCAAAACCCGAACCGGATCATCGTTCCGCCTTCCGGCCTTCTGTCGATCGAGAAAAGACAGCTCTCCCCATAGATCAGCTTAAGCCGTCCGTTTACATTAAATAATCCGATATGATTCCCCACTCGCTCACTGGCCAGATGCAGTTTGATCTCTTCCATCTCCTCCTCGCTGCAGCCGATTCCATCATCCTCCACCGACACCATGACCCACTCCTCTTCTCTTGTGAAACTGACACGCAGCATGCACTGTCTGTCACTGGGGACGATGCCATGGAAAACACTGTTTTCCACCAGCGGATAGAGGATCATCCGCGGGATCTCCTCCCGCTCAATGTCTTCCCCGATCTCCCATTGAATGTCCGGGATATTCCTGTAGCATTTCTGCAATACCCGCAGATAATTCTCGATATGTTCCTGCTCTCTCTCCACCGTCGTCATTGCCGACAGATCAGTCCGCAGAAGTGACTGCAGCAGTACGATAAAGTCTCTCGTCAAGTCAATGATCCCTTCATAATCTTGTTTTCTGGCAAGACAGATGATCGCATTCAACGTATTATAGATAAAATGAGGATTCAGCTGATAGGATAGCATCTTCAGTCTGGCTTCATACTGCTTCTTCTCGCTCTCCACCAGTTCCCGCGTGTACAGGTCGATGCTCTCCACCATCGAATTGAACACGTTTGCCGCCTCCTCACACTCGTCCCCCGTATGGATCTCGATGTGCTCGCTCCTGCTTCCCACAGCCACCCGCTGCATTCCACGGATCAGTGTCTCCAACGGCTTTACCACCCTGCCGAGCACCAGCAGCAGGACGAAACTCATGCAGGTCAACACCGCAGCCAGCACACCGACCACCAACAGGCCGATCTTTCCGATCCGCTCCGCGATCGTCTTATTATCGACCTGATACGCCACCTGCCAGCCTGTACTGTCCGGCTTGTCCACATAGACTATCCCGCCGTCTTCCTCATCCAGCCCGTCAAAAAGGACTGTCCCGTCAGGGCTGGTCAGACGAACACGGATATCCTCATCCAGCGTAAGCGCCTTATCGATCTCATCCGCATCCAGCAGAAGCACCAGTTTTCCCAGTTCCACCGACACGCCCGTCTTGTCGTAGATAGAATTTACGAAGGCCAGCGTATTCTTTTCTCCGGTCGTACCGTGATAATTAAAAGAATATCTGTCTGTAAAGCCGGAGGCCGCGTCTGTCTCCATCAATCTGCGAAAGACCGCCTCTCCCGGCAGATGCCAGTAAGTGTTCACCGTCTCCAATACCTTTCCCCTATCATCGATCACAAAGATGTCCTGTATGATACTGCCATAGATCATCTTGTATTCTTTCAGCCTTCTCTCCATATCCAGGATCTTCGTATAATATACGTAACTACCTTCCTTCTCCTCTCCCTTCAGGAAGTTCTGGACCGTATCGTCAAATGTGATATTTCTCGCATACACCGCGATCTCCTCCAGATCATTGATCTCCTGCCTGCACATGTACCCGCACATATCCCTTTTCTTATCCAGAAGTGAATCCTCTATCATGGGCTTCATATAGGAATAAATAAACCCGCTTGTGCACAGCACACAGACTGTCACCGAGATCAGGACCACTGCGGAGATCCTTCTGAAAATCTTCGTTTTCGCTTTATATTCCGGCTGCATTCCGTGCTCTCCTTTCTTCTGTCGGCATCACTCAAATTCTCCCGGTGTCTTTCCGGTTTCCCTTTTGAACACCTTGGTGAAATACTGCACCGTCTGATATCCCACCAGTTCACTGATCTCGTAGATCTTCTTGTCTCCCTGCCGGAGCAGCTCCTTGGCCTTTTCGATGCGCAGCCTGGTGATGTAGGCGGAAAAGGTGATATCCACCTCTTTTTTAAACAGATGGGACAGATAGATCGGACTGACATCCAGAAAGGCTGCCGTCTCGTTCAGTCCCACATCCTCCGCATAATGCTCCCGTATATAAGCCATGGCTTCCCTCACCTTGCGGGAATACCGCCTGTCCGTATGTTCCTGTAAGATATCCAGCAGATAACCGAACCGCTCCGCGGTATGATCCACACTCTCTGTAAGCATATTAAAGCACACCCGGTCCAGCCATTCGTCAAACTCCTGCAGCCTCACTTCATACCCTTTCTGCCTAAAGTAGTAGGACAGCTTGACTGTCACCCGCTTCAGCAGATCGATGCTGCCCGCCTGCGCGATTTCCCGGGAGTACAACGTCTCTATGCTGCTTCTGACATTGCCATAGTCTTCCCGCCGGACAGCTTCTCCTATCTCCTCCAGACCCTGTATGATCTGTTGCTTCTGCTCATCCGTACATTCCTGCGGCTTTTTTTCCAAAATACAACCCCCTTTGTGGAAGATCCTGTACTGTAGCAGCTCCTCCCCCGCCTTCTTTGCCGCCGGAATATCTCTGCTTCCCTTCACTTCACCGCCCACCGCCACGGCCGTCTGGGTGTCTAACAGATCGTCAAACACCTCCTGCACTGAGAGGATAAATCTTCTCAGATACCGCTTTTGTTCCATTTGCGAATGGCTGTCCGGCGCCTCCAGGAAAATCACATACTCTCTGTCCTTCACCTTCATGCAGACAAATCTGAACTGCCGCAGTTCCTCCTGCAAAGCATCCTGCAGATTGTCCTCCCCGATCTCATTGCGCCTCTTAAGGCACCAGATATCCAACAAGATACTCTTCCCCAACCATGGGAAAAAGGAGTCCCTGGCCGCCCCGGCCGGCTGTATCTCCTGCGCTCCGTCCCCGCCCTTTGTCAACAGCCTGTCCAGCCGCGCCCGGGTCGTCATATTCTCCACACACCGCTCCTTTTTTATCGCTTCCACACACTTATTCAGTTCACGCAAAAGAGTCTGGCTGTCGATCTCATATTTCAAGATAAAAGCCTGCGTCCCCATTTTCAACGCCCTCTTGGCGTACTCAAACTCCTCGTACGCAGTGAGCAGAATAAATCTGGTCCCCGGAATCCTCTCCCGGACTTCCTGCATCATATCCAGACCGGTCATGATCGGCATCTTGATATCCGTCAAGATGATATCCGGCCGATAGCGCAGTGCATACTCCAGACCGATCTTGCCGTTTCTGGCAGAAGGCAGCAGCTCGAACCCGTGCTGCTCCCAGTCAATAAGTCCCAGAATGTCCTCTCTCGTGATATCCATATCCTCCACTACCAAAACCTTTATCATGTCGCGCTCCCCTCCCTGTTCATGACAGTCAGACGTATCCCAGTTTACTTTTCATTATACCGGAGCCGGCTAAGCAATAATTTGTCTCTATTTTATATTTTTTATACTTTTTTGTCCGCAACAAAACAGGAGAAGCCTCTGGCTTCTCCCCTTTGTTTCGTCTCCCTATCTATTACTGTATTCCTGCTATTATCATAGTTCTGTCAGGATCAGATTCCGCAGTTTCCTGGTAAGTGCAAACGTCCCGCCGTCCTTCTTCTGCGTTCCCATCAGGATCGTCATCTTCTCTTCCGGGAAGTTTGCAAAGTAAACGCCCAGCCAGCCGTCCCAGCCATACTCCCCTCTGCCCGCAAGAAACGCCGCCTGCGCCGGATTCTTGCAGATCCGCATCAAATTCCCGTAACTGAATCCTTCCAGTCCGATCCACTTCTCAAACGCTCTCTGCTGATGTGGCAGCAGTTCCGCGCCCATCATATAGCGCACCGTGGCCGGCTTTAAGATCCGGACATCGTCCAATGTGCCGCCCTGCATCAGCATCCTTGCAAAACGCATATAATCGTCCAGTGTAGATGCCAGTCCCGCACCGCCGGATTCAAAAGCAGGCGGTTGCTCCATCCCATTACAGACCGCAAGATTATTTCCTTCATACCGCACCAAGGAATTACCCTTCTGTTCTTTGACCGTCTCATAAGTCACTGCCAGCCGGCCCTGTTTCTCCTGCGGCACCCAAAAGGCAGTGTCCTTCATGCCAAGCGGCCCGAACAGTTCTTTCTCCAGGAAATCGCCGAACCGCATCCCCGAAACAACCTCGACCACCGCGCCCAATACATCCGCCGACGTTCCGTATCTCCAGGAACTGCCCGGCTCATAGGCCAGCACGCAGCCTGCCAGCGCATCCGCCACCTCTCTGGTGGTCATGGCATCCTCCGTCAAAAGCCGCCTGTCCATCTCCTCAAACACCTGCGCCGTCTGCCGGCCAGACTCTGTCATCTCATCCGGATAGACAAGTCCGGAAGTCATACGCAGAAGATCGAATACCCGCATGGGCTGCAGGACAGGCTTTCTGTATTCCGATGCCGTGCCTTCTGCCCCATTACCGCCGTTCATCGCTTCCTGATCCACTGCCGGCGCCTCTTTTCCAGCTTTCCCGCCGGCCGCAGCATCTCCGATGCTGTTCTCGTTTGCCACATAGAACTGCTCTGCAAAGGCCGGCAGGAAATCGGATACCGGCTGGCTCAGATCCAACTCTCCACGCTCCATCAGGATCATTGCCGCCGCGGCCGTGATGGGCTTACTCTGAGAATAAAGCCGGAAGATCGTATCCCTGCTCATGGACCGATTCCCTTCCCGATCCGCCATCCCCGCCTGACAGTAGCATACCTCCTGACCGTCCTGTTCCACCAGTAGATTAACGCCCGCCACCTCGCAGTTGTCCACTGCTTTTTCCATTGTGCTGCACAATTTTTCCTGTAGTGTCATTTTGATGCCCCCTTATCTCTTGATATACTTTCTGTGTTTCCGCTATGGAAATCGCATTCCGGAATTCAATGGTCTCTATTTCTTCCTATATCTTATCTTCGTACTTTCTTTCGCCTGCAATAACATCACTTTACAATACAATTTACTACATATTATTTTATCAGAGCGCCTTCCAATACCCGGATTTATTTGAACCGACACGTTCAATAAACCCCCGCTGTTTCAAAACAGCAATTCCTTTATCCACGGTTGTCTTACCCAGCTTCAGCTTTTCAGCCAGTTCAGGTTTTGTAATATCAGGGTCATTTCTGATTTCCGTCAGAATTGATGCCTGTGTCTGTGTCAAGTGGGAATTTTTATCACCCACTTTATCACCCACTTTATCACCCACTTTATCACCCACTTTATTGATCCACCGGAATGGTATGGTAACTACGATAGAATTTTCTCTGAACTCATACGCTTCTTTTCCGTACCGCTCCGTGATCAACGGCACACCACGTCCCGTCTTCTCACTGATATGCAGCTGTAGAAAAATTTCCGAAAGTTTTCTGTTTACCGGAACCGATTCTCCGGCGAAAAAACCTTCCATAGTCTGCTCCGGTGCCAGCGACCCACGGGATAATATCTCGATTCTATCTGAAAAAACGGTAATCATCGGCTCATTTCCGCCTATCCATTTATTATGAACAAACGCATTGACGACTGCCTCACGAAAAGCGTCATTTTCAAATAACGGCACCTCTTTCCTTTCCACAATACGATTTGTTTCATCTGCCTGGATAATATTTAAAACATCCCCATACCGCAGAATTTCATCCAGAGAATACAGAAGGCACTGATTCCCAAACTCCCTCACCGAATACAACCGATCAGCTTTTGATCTCCCGGAAAAAATCGCCACTCTGACCGGCAGATGTGAGTCATCCGAAAGTAGCTGCGCTAATATGTTATATTTTCCGTCCTCTGTATATAAAGATAAATTTTTCTTAAACGTATCGGGATTTAATTTCAATCCTTTTGCACCATAATAGATCAACAACTTTTCAAACGAAAGCTCCTGATGATCCGACGGTGTATTTTCTATCGTCGGATGTCCATGCCGTAACAGGTCAAACAAATAAGATTCTTTTTCCGGATATTTTCTGAGGTTCTCTTTACTTGAACCAATGCGGATATATCTTTCTCTGTCATAGGCAGTCGGAACTGATTTCGCCGCCGGTATCGTCAGCAATACTAATTTCTTTTCTTCAATCCATATCTCCTCAAATATAAAATTGATATCCGGGCTGAGCCGTCTTGCCAGATAATGTTTTAAAGGCTCGTTCCTGACATTTTGATTGCAGTTAAAATCTGTCCCTTTGATCTCATGCGTCACATCATCGATTCCCCAGACAAAATAACCCTGCTGTTTTCCTTCCCATGCAGCACTGTTAGACAATGCCGATATATACTCCCCCAGCTCATCTGCCTTATACCAGTTTACTTTGAATTCAAACCATTCACGCTCCAGATCATATGCCCGAAGTTCATTAATAATATGAATCGCATCCCTCATGCTTATGACCACACCTTTCTCACTTTCCGGCTTCTCATCTCTCATACAACCACTACTCTTTTGTTAACTCTGTTTGATCAATCTGATCAGTGCCATATACACACTGATTCGACCGGCTCCTCTCAGTTCCCCAATACCGCCTCACCTGCTCCTGCGTCAACGCATCCGCAAACTCCTTCTTCAACTGCAGAAAATACTCCAGATCCATCAATATACCATACAACACCGCCCGGTCCTCGAACTCCTCCCGTGTCGCAGGCAGCGGCGAATCCTTCATCTGCCCCAGCACTTCGGTCAGCTTTGCCAGCAGTTCTCTGGCATTGTTGGATTCCCCGAAAGAAACCGCCGTCTCATAGAGCAATCCCGACACCCGTTCCGTCTGCGGCAGGAGGAACCGGATGTGGATGATCTTCTTATAAATATCCCGCAAGACGACCGTCTGCTGTTCCCGCATATTCATATACGAGATAAAATACTTCGATTCCTGGAAAAAGGTATTATTCATATAAGCATACGCCTGTTTTGTACCGGCGGCAATATCTTCCTGCAGTTTGTCAAAACAGGCTCCTGTATAATCCGACCGGTCCTCTTTTGTAATGTATTCCGCCATCCGCATCAACACCTTACGCAGATCTTCCTCCAGCGTATGCTGCATGGCCCGGATCTCCCCGCCTTTTCCCGGCATATACAGATTCAGAAGCGTGCCGATCCCGGCGCCGATCAGCAGAAGCAGCGCCTCATTTCCGATCAACGGAAGAGACATGTCCTTCTCCAGCAGATAATGCGTCGCTAAGACCGCATTGATAGAGACTGCATCACCCATCCGCATCAATATACAACCTGCAACAAACAAAAACAGGAATATGCCATATGCAAACACATGATATCCGGCAAGATGAAATACCGTATAGGCAATCAACGTCGCCAGCAGGAAAGCGAGGATTCTTTTGACAGAGATCGTAATGGTCTCCCGTGAGGTATCCTGTATCGTCAGAAGCGTTATGATACCGGCTGATGTGCTGTAACCCAGTCCCAGCACATCAGCCAGAAAAATGGACGCCACACACCCGACAGCGATTTTGATCAGTTTCAGCATATAAGAACCTTTCTTTATCATTCTTACCCCATAAGCGGCATGATATAATTTATCCACAGATAACTTACCGGCAGCGCAAGCACCATCGCTGGTATCATATCGGCCACCGGAAATTCCTTCACCTTGATCATACGGAATCCGGTCGCCAGCAGGAGAATACCGCCGCAGGCCTTGAAATCATTGATCATCCCCGGTGTGCACAGCGGATAGATCATCCCCGCCAGCAGATAAAGCGCCATGAAAATGAGAAACTGCGGTACTGCGATCAGTGAAACAACAATTCCCAGCGAACAGGCAAAGATCAGCGCCGTGGCAAAATCCAGAATAGATTTCGCCAGTAAGATAGAATGGTCGCCCGTCATACCCGCCACGATGGAACCATAGATGCCGGTACCGCTGGCACAGAATAACACCAATGCCGTCACCAGTACTGCACTGTTGTCTGCTGTTCCTGTTCGGCCCACTGTACCTGTGCTGTCCGCCGAATCTTTCTTGCCCACTGCATCTGTCTGGCCTGCTGCACTTATTTTGCCCGTCAGTTCCTGCTGTTCTTTCCCCGCTCTCTGCAGCCCGGAAAGCACTCGGCCGATCCCCTTCTGCATCATCAGCCCGCCCCTGTCGATCCGCTGTCCCAAATGCATGGCCAGCCCGATCGAAGTCCCCACGATGACCGAAAAAACCACCGCCGGCATATTTTCCATCAGCACCACCGAACTGATACCCATTGTCATGGCGCATGCTCCGAAAACCGTGTTCAGGTTTTCCTTAAAAGCCTCGCTGATTTTATCCCCCGCCAGCGCTCCCACAATCCCTCCAATAACTACTACCAGCGCATTTATAATGACTCCGATTGGCATACCGCCTCTCCTCCTTGATTATATCCCGTTCAAATCTCTCATCCGTATTATTCACTACTTCCATCCGCAAACAAATATCTGTATTTCCTCTTCTGATCCATCAGGATCGTTCCCACCCGCCGCTTACTTTCGGCAGGATAATACTTCTCTTCCGCCAGCACACTCTCCACAACTTTCCGGTCAAATGAAAACTGTATATGCTGCCCATACAACCTCTCTACAACATCCAGCTGTTCATCAAAATCCTGACAGATCGTTTTCGCCCTTGCTTCCTTCATCAAGCTGATCGTATCTCCTGTCAGCGGATAATCCATCGTTATATCAGCCAATAATGCCGCTCCATGATCAAAGATCGGACAGTAATGGTAATGCCCTACATCATCCAGCAGAACCGCAATATTATGTGTATGCCTGTCCTCATTCAAAAAAACCGCGTCGATTGTCAGCAGCTTACTCAAATACACTCCAAATTCTTCTAACCCGGTCATTCTGATCGTCTGTTCTACCAGAAACCGCACACGCTCCTCATATTCCCTGATCGTGTAAATTCTTCTGTTCAGGCTCTCACCATACACACTCTGAAACAGCCTCTCCAATGTGATCAGCTTCCATCCTCCCGGCAGAAAATTCCTGCTTTTGCAGCCCAGATACCGGTTATGACCATAGACGATCTCTTCCGTCTGATAAGATACATATTCCTCCCCACCCAGACTGCTGTGTGCAAACAGTCCGGATATGACATACTCGGCCAAACCCTCATATCCGGTATAATCAGCCTTATACCAGATTCCCTGCTCCTCCCATTTCAACTGATTCCCCTTGGAGGACTTCCTGCTTTCCATCCCCTTATGCTGTCCAAAAAGCTCAACCATAGCATACCTCAATCAATTCCGTGTATATTTACCTGCTTCTTTCCCGTCATCTCTCAATCCGAAGCCAGAAATCATCCTCCGCCATTCTTCCCTGCGTCTTCTCGATGATCAGCAGCGGTTCATAAAAAGGCAGATCAAGTTCCCGCAGAGTCAGCTTCATCTTATCCCTGCTCCTCGGAAAGCATCTGGATTCCAGAAACGCCTCATATGCCTCAAAATCCGGATTTTCCTCTTTCCCAAATGCTCTTGCGATATAATCCTTTGTATAATTGTGCACTTTCACTTTCCTGGACCGCTCATCTACGTCAATGATCGTACACACCCTGCTGCCTTCCATATACCAGAGTCTTAAAGGGTACTTTTTATCCGGAACAGTCAATTCCTCTTTCATCTGCGGATATTCCCAGAGAAGCTTCACCAGTGCCGCGATCGGCCCGCCGATCTCCCTCTCTCCCGCCTCCCATCTCTCTACGGTCTTCTTCGAAACGTTGGCCAGCCGGGCAAACTCAGCCCGGGTGAGTCCCAGCTTCCTGCGTATGGTTCTGATCTCTTCTGCCGTTAACTTATCCGGAACCGCAAACGTAACCATCTATGATCTCCTTGTTTATCCCGCTGTCTATCCTGCCGGTCTTTCGGTTAATTTTTATTTCTATATATTATATCCTTAAAACAGAGACGCTTCAATTCTTATTATGAAAGTCTTCGACTTTCATAGCATGGATGGCCATGCGGCCCGCTAAGCGGCAGGTTGAGCATGATGGGGGTTTACTATAATTGCCGGCAGAACAATAACCAGACACTGTACTCTTCCCTGACTCAGGAACTGCCACTAAGGATTGAAATGTATCAAAAATACAGATAAAATAGAAAGGAAAAATTATTACAAAGATTACAGGAGAATACATTATGGCAAGCATCAGAGAAATCGCACAGCGTGCCCAGGTAGCGCCCGGAACAGTATCGAGAGCCTTAAACGGCAAGGGATATATTTCAAAAGAGACCCGCGAAAAGATTGAAAAGGCATTAACGGAACTGGAATATGTGCCCAACGAGCTGGCGCGAAATCTGTACCGGAACCGGAGTAATATGATAGGCGCGATCCTGCCGGATATTGAACATCCCTTTTTCATCGGTATCATCAAGAAACTGGTGACGGAAATGAAAAAATACGGCTACAGCGTCGTTCTGTGGCCAACGGAATATCATACGGAAACCGAACAGGAATATTTAGACCAGTTAAAGTGCAATGTGGTGGACGGCGTCGTCAACTTCGTTCCCATGCTTCCGGATGAAGTCTATCAAAAACTGCAGCGCCCGATGGTCATGTTTGA
Source organism: uncultured Lachnospiraceae bacterium (assembly GCA_947175055.1). GTDB lineage: Bacteria > Bacillota > Clostridia > Lachnospirales > Lachnospiraceae > UBA3282. The sequence goes on from CAMWLJ010000022.1 coordinate 32,013, forward strand.
CCGGATCGTCGAAGGCATTATCCATATTCCGATCAATCAGGAAAAATCAGGCCTGATCGCCGCCCAAAAACTGTATGCGGACGGCTGCAGACACGTATTGACTGCCGTCGGCGAAAAATCCGAAGCGATTCCTTCCCTGCACCGCCATACTGTGTTTACAGCCGAAATGGAACGGCTTGGCGGACAGGTCGATATCATCTCCGCGGAATGGAAAGATTTTCACTTTTCCAGTTATCTGAAACTGGCGGAGGAAGCTCTGTCGCATTATCCGAAAGCAGACGGTATCTATGCAGCGGATATTCTCGGGAATGCCTTCTTAAAGACGCTGCTGCGGAAGGGAATCTCCGTACCGGATAACTTCGAGATCATTTCAACGGACGGCACCTCTGACACTGACAATGCGGCCTTCTGCCTGTCCGCAGTCGTTCAGCCTGCCGAAGAAATCGCCCGATGGACTGCCCGGTCACTGACCGCACAGATTTCCGGCGGACAATCTCCCTCCGAAGAAACCATCGACGTATATCTGTTTGAAGGCGATACCACCAGACTCTCCTGTTGATGGTCCCCATAGGTAGATCTACAATATTATAAATTATACACAAATTCAATTACTGCAAACTGTCTATAATGACGAAAATTATTTTTCTATTGACAAACTCAGTCTATGGTTTTATAGTGAAAATGTGATATGAAACGGGTTTTATATAAATCGCATTTTGATAATGCGTCGGATTGACACTACGGTTAGAAAATACACCGGAGTAAGATCCGCATTATTTTTGCCCTATATAAAACCGGTTTTATACAAACAGAATGTAACGTGAAACTGTAACTGCAGAACTGTTCATTTCCTATACCGGCATTGCTTCTGCAGCTGCACACCCAGTACACAGCTACTGAGAAGGAGGAACACAACTATGAGAAGAAAATGGATCGGAATGATGATGGCGGCTGCGCTGACTCTTGGCCTTACCGCCTGCGGCAGTTCTCCCGCGAATGACGGCACCGGAGACAATCCGGACAGCACCGGTGCAGCAAACACAGATGCAGACACCGTAACCGCAGACGGCAAGGTGAAGATCACCGCTTACCTTGGCGGAGAGATGCCCGACGAAAACCAGAAACTGATCGAGGCCTTCAACGCACAGAGCGATACGACCGAAGTGGAAATGCTGACTCTGACAAAAGGCTCCAGCGGCTACCAGATGCTGACGGTCATGTATAACGCCGGCAATCCGCCCACCGTATACTTTCTGGAATCCGGTGATGTGATGAAGCTGACGGATAAACTGGCCAACCTGTCCGATCTGGACTGCATGAACTATGCGGCCGCCGGCACCACCGAAGATGTCACCGTGGACGGCACCGTATATGGCGTTCCGGCAAACCTCCAGGCATACGGCCTGATCTACAGCAGACAGGTCCTCTCCGACGTGATGGGCGAAGACTTTGATCCTTCCTCCATCAAGACCAGAGAAGATCTGGAGGAAGTCTTCAAACAGATCGAGGCGCAGGGCATTGCACCGGTAGCCATAAGCCCCTTTGACTGGAATCTCGGCAATCACTGGTTCTGTCAGATTTATACCGGCCAGGCCGCAGATGCAGCAGGCAGAGATGCATTTATAGGCGAGCTGAAAGCAGGCACTGCAGATCTCGCGGGCAATACTGTATTCCAGGATTACATGGACACCTTCGATCTGCTGATGAAATACAATTATTACAAAGATAACCCGCTTGAAACGGCTGCCGACGGAAATGAAAAGCAAGCGCAGCTTCTGGCCACAGGTCAGGCAGCTTTCTGGTTTCACGGCAACTGGGCTGCCCATAACATCCGCACTCTTGATGAAGAAGGCGAATACGGTTTCATTCCGGTTCCTGTTTCCGAGAGCAATCCAAATGCCGGGAAGATCTGTACCCTTGTACCGGGCTACTTTACCGTAGAACAGTCTACCACCACAGAGGAGCAGCAGCAGGCAGGCAAAGAATTCATTGACTGGATCATCTCCTCGCAGGAAGGGCAACAGTATGTGATCAACTGCGGCAATGTTCCGGCCTACAGCAACAACACAGCCACTATCACGGAATCTATTTCCCAGTCGGTTGTCGATTATACGACCACGGGCAATAACTTCCCGATGTACGTGATGTACCCGTCCGATCACTATACCAATGTAGGCGCATCCATGCAGCGTTACCTCTCCGGAGAGATCGACCGTGAGACAATGGCCGCAGAGATCGAGGCATATTGGGCAACTCAGCAATAAAGTTTCTGATATTAGTAAGAGAGGATAGATCATGAAGCAGAATAAGAAAAATAAAGGTGCAAAAAATGTCCTGATGTTTCTGCTCTATGCCGGACCGGCAGTAATCGTATTTACTGCCGTGATCCTCATAGCGTTTATCAACGGTATCCAGCTGACTTTCACGGACTGGAACGGACTGACGGACGAATATCAATACATAGGATTCAGTAATTATGCGGATGCTTTCCGGGATGCACTGTTCTGGGAATCCCTGCTCCGAACATTTAAGTACGCTTTCGGCGTAGTTGTCATCACAAATGTGATCGCATTTCTGATTGCCTTCGGTCTGACACGAGGCTATAAAGGACAGGGCCTTTTCCGGGCATCCTTTTTCACCCCAAATCTGATTGGCGGCGTTGTACTCGGTATCGTATGGAAATTCGTATTCTCCGAAGTATTTGTACAGCTTGGCAAACGGGGAATCGGCATCTTCAAAAACAACTGGCTCAGTTCCCCGGATACGGCATTCCTGGCACTGGTCGTGGTGGCAGTCTGGCAGATGGCGGGCTATCTGATGCTGATTTATATGGCGGGCATCATTTCCGTGCCAAAGGAAGTACAGGAAGCGGCCCTTCTCGACGGCGCGATCGGCCTTAAAAATATTCGCCATATCGTTGTGCCGTTGATCATGCCCTCGGTAACAATCTGCACTTTCATGTCGATCAAATCCGCCTTTATGGCATACGATGTAAACCTCTCGCTCACTAACGGCGGTCCCTTCCAGAGTACGGAATTAGTAGCCATGAGAGTATTCAACAAAGCCTTCCAGGCAGAGCAATACGGCGTGGGTCAGACTGAAGCCCTGATCCTGTTCCTTATTGTTGCGGCGATTTCCGTCACCCAGGTAATCTTGACCAAACGGCAGGAGGTAGAAGCATAATGAAAGAAAAGAAAAACAGCAGAAAGATCCTTTTTTATATCATATTTGTGTTGCTGCTGCTTGCGTTTTTATACCCTTTTTTCCTTGTGGTAATGAACAGCTTCAAGACAAACAAAGAAGTCATCCTGAATCCGGTCTCCCTGCCGGCAGGCCTTAACCTTGACGGTTACCTGAAAGCATATGAGAACATGAATTACCTGCAAAGCTTCGGCAACTCCCTGTTTGTGACTGTGGGCAGCGTATTGATGCTGGTGCTGATCTCCGTGATGTGCGCCCACCTGTTTGCGCGCAACAACTGGAAGATAAACAATATCGTGCTGATGCTTATGGTAGCGTCGATGATCATTCCGTTCCAGACGATTATGATCCCCGTCGTAAAGAATTTCTCCTCGCTGGATCTGACGGATAACCTCTTTGCAGTGATCTTCTTCTATATGGGCGCTCACGTGGCAATGGCGGTGTTTATGTATCACGGTTTTATCAAGGGTATCCCTTACGAACTGGAGGAGGCGGCAATGATCGACGGCTGCGGACATATGCGGCTGCTGTTCCAGATTCTTTTTCCTATGCTGAAACCGATCACATCCACGATCGTGATCCTGGACGTGCTGGCGATCTGGAACGATTTCCTGCTTCCGTATGTATTGCTCTACAAGAACTCGTTAAAAACCCTTCCGCTGATGACGTACTCCTTCGTCGGACAGTATTCGACGGACTACTCTCTTGTCACCGCCGGGCTGGTTCTCACAATGCTTCCTGTCGTAATCCTCTATCTGTTCTTACAGAAACAGATCATCGAGGGCGTGGCACAGGGTGCGATCAAATAAATTCAATACCCCGCCGCGGGCAATGATGCAATAAAACAGCGCTTATAGTAAACGACATTAGAAATTTCGTCTACTATAGCTCATTGTCCGCGGAACTAATCAGATGAAAGGCGTGATTATAAATATGCAGAAAAAATGGTGGCAGAATGCCGTAGTATATCAGATTTATCCCAAAAGCTTCAAGGACAGCAACAAAGACGGCATAGGCGATCTTACGGGAATCATCGAGGGACTGGATCATATCCAGTCCCTGGGTGTCAACGTGATCTGGCTGTGTCCGGTCAACCGTTCTCCGATGCGGGACAACGGCTACGATATTTCAGACTATTATACTATTGATCCCCTGTTTGGTACAAACGCCGATCTGGAACACCTGATCCAAGAAGCAGGAAAACGCGGCATCAAAGTGCTGATGGATCTGGTAGTCAATCATGTTTCCAGTGAGCACAAATGGTTTCTCGATATGCTGGCCGACGAGAACAGTCCCTACCGAGATTATTTTGTCATAAGAGAAACACCCGACGGCAATCCGCCCAACAATTTCCGAAGCTATTTCGGCGACAGTGTGTGGGAACGGATCGGCGACAGCAAACGCTTTTATTTTCATTCTTTTGCAAAAGAACAACCGGATCTTAACTGGGAAAATCCCAGACTTCGACAGGAGATATATGACATGATGTCCTATTGGTCCGGGAAAGGGATCGCCGGCTTTCGCGTTGATGCGATCGGCAATATCAAGAAATCCACAAAGATTCTTTCGGTCTGTCACATGCCGCCGGACGCTGAAGACGGCATGGCAGACAGCCACCCATGGCTGCTGAACCAACCGGGCATTGACGTCTTTTTAGCCGAAATGCGGGATCATGTATTCCATAGATATGACAGCATGACAGTGGCAGAAGTCAGCGTACCAGACGACCGCCTGGAGGAATATATCGGAGCGAACGGTTACTTTTCCATGGTCTTCGACTTCAGCTACACGGATATCGACGTAAACGGTGTGACCACTCCCTGCGACTTGGTACCATGGAATCTGGATGAACTAAAAGAACATATTTACCACAGTCAGGAAGTCACCCAGAAGATCGGCTGGGCCGCTCCTTACCTTGAGAATCATGACCAGCCGCGCTCGGTAAACAAATATCTTCCTGCCGGTGCCATCAACAATTACAACACCAAAATGCTAGGTGCACTCTTTTTCTTCCTGCGAGGAACGCCTTATATCTATCAGGGACAGGAAATCGGCATGCAAAATTATCCGTTTACCCGGATTGAGCAGTTTGTCGACGAAGGCGCTCTGAAAAAGTACGAAGTGGCTGCTGCCTGCGGCGAGTCAGAGGAAAAAATCATGGACTATCTCAGACGCCGAAGCCGGGACAACGGAAGAACACCAATGCAATGGTCTGACAGCGAATATGCTGGTTTTTCTTCAGAAACGCCTTGGCTTTCCATAAATCCTGACTATAAATGGCGTAATGTCCGCACCCAAGAGCAGGATGATATGTCCGTACTGCGTTTTTACCAACGAATGGTCTGGCTGCGCCTGCACTCTGAGTATCAAGATGTGCTGACCTATGGGTTATTCGAGGGACTCCGCGTCGGCGGCCCGGAAGATTTCGTATACCGAAGATATGACGAAACGCATGAAGTGCTTGTTCTCCTAAACTATTCGGGGGAAGAGCGCCCTTACACTATAGATCTGTCCGAGTATGAGATCCTTCTCGATAATTATAAGGCAATTTCGGACCTTTCCTGTCCGGGAGCTATACATGACGACATTGGAGAACGACATGCGTTTCTGCCCTGGCAGGTACTCGTTGCCGGAAAAAGATTATAAAAGTGGTAACGGAAAATGGTTTTACGAAAGCAAAAATTTATTTCCAACAGATAAGTTCAATGGACGGTATAGCGGCTGCCAAACGAGCCGCCTCCGTCTGGTCTGTGATCTGCAACGGTCCAAAGACGCGTTTTTCTCTACATCGAAATCGAAATGCTCGGCTTCGTCTCCACTGGCTTCGCCGTGCCCGCACTTGTATAGAGTACCGGCTCCCGCAAAGCAGCCGAATCCGCCGCAGGAACAGAACTATCGTTACCGTCCGGATTCAGATCCTCATTCAACAACTCCTGCCCTTCCTCACTCAATTCTACCGTAGCTGCCTGCCCCAGATTGTCAGTAAACTCCTTATTCTCTTCCCTGCGCTCTTCTCTCTTCTTTTCCAGTTCCTCTTCCAGCTCCAGCTTTTCCTTCTCCTTCGCCTCCTCGGATTCTTTCTTCATGCCCTCGTCGGCCACTTCCTTGTACTCCTCCGCCCTGCCAGCAAAGTCGCAGGCATAGCCCATTGCTCTCTCCATCGCACCCAGGTCCCCCTTGCGCCTGGCTTCCTTATAGACCCGCATCGGCGTATTTACCAAATTCATATTAGTACGCGCACCGATCAGCCCTTCCATTGTTTTTGTATGCATGCCACTTCCTCCAATCTTCGTTCTTTTATTCTCTTTCGGAGATTCGCACATACGATATTATCTTTCTGTTTTAAACAACCCGTTTGATGTCATGTGCGGCACCACTACGCTTCCTGCTCCCGCTTTACATTCTGGGTTTTGGGAAGTCCTCCCCAAGCGGCAGCAACACCGAAATCGTAAAAACGCCGTCCTGCAATTGCGTATTCATAACACCATCATATCGCTTCACCACATCTGCGATATTCATAAGTCCGATGCCGTGTCTTTCTTCTTTCCTTCCCTGCATTACACTTTCATTTGCGGCCCTCCGGCCAAACTGACTGTCCTTTCCATTTCTGTATGCTGTCTCCGGACTGGTACTGTTTCTTACTTCCAACAGAAAGCACCGTTTGACGGCTCTGGCCTGCATATCGATAAACCGCTTCACCTCTGAAGCATCCTCATTTCTGCCATGCTGCACTTCACCGCCACACTCTATCCTCTCACACGCCTCCACCGCATTGTCCAGAACATTTCCAAACAATATGCACAGATCAAATTCATGGATGCGGCATGGCTTCGGTATCCGCACATCGCACATCCACCTGATCTGTCTGCTCTTAGCCGTCTGCCGTTTCTGGTACAAAAGTGCATCTACCGCGCTGTTTCCCGTAGCTTCCTCCGCCGCTCCAAACCCGCCGCTGTCCTGCATATTGTCCAGATATTCTGCCATTCTCCCCCATTCCCTGTTTTCCAATAGCCCCGACAAGGCAATCACATGATTTTTCATATCATGCCGCAGACGTTCTGCCTGCCCATACTGTTCTTCCAACATCTGATAAACAGCGATCTGGGCATGATACTGTCCGCTTCTCCTCTGTTTCAAATAGATCCTCTCCAATCCGAAAAGATAGAATCCCACCACAGACATGGACAGCGCTGTCAAGATCAGGAATTCCGCATGGCTGAAGATCTGATCATAATACAGCCCAAAATTCCCTCCACTTCTGACCAGCACACCATGGCTCGCGCCCCAGTTTGCCACATCGATCAGCAGAGTAACCGCAAAGAGCGGGATCGCCAACACTGCATATCCCTTCCTCGATCCAAAATCGTTCGTTTGGCACCCTCGAATAAGCGCAGGATTTTCCTGTTCTATAAAAGAAATCTGCCGCCGGGAGAGCCAATAGACCGCCAGCATCTCCGCAATCTGCATGCCACAAACGATTAAACGCTCCTCATTCACCTCTATAAACGGCACCGGAATATAGAGCCAGACATGTTTCCAGATCAATAGCAGACATGCCGCAAGCGACACAAAGAAATTCTCTGTAAGCGTTGTTACCGCAGTCAAGATCGAACCTAACAAAAATTTCCTCTCCACCCTTCCCCGAAACAACAGCAGCACTGACCCGAGCAGCATCACATGCTGCCCCAGAGCAAATAAAATATTCGGAGAATCCGCAAAATGTCCATGCAGTGCGCTACACAGTAAGCCGCCTCCCAAAAGCACTACCAGCCATAATACTTCTTTGACCCGTGAAATCCCAAGATATTTTCTGCAAAACCTGACGGCCGCCCAAAGGTATCCCAGATGGCACGTGATAAAGATGATCACAAAACTCTGCATTATATACTCCACTACCGGAAAGGATTCTGTCCAAACCCTTTTCCCTCATCCGTTTCGTCTCTCGACGCTATTCTTATACATTCTTCATATAAGTCAAGATTTCCTTACAGAATTGTTCATACCGCCTCTTGGCGATCGTCACCCGCTCTCCGCAGTCGAGAATCGCCTCCTGTCTGTTATACCCGTCCACATGCCTCAGATTGACCAGATAACTCTTATGACACCGGCAAAATCCTTTGCCCTGCAGGTTCTTCTCCAGTACACCGATCTGCTCATAATAAGTAAATATACCCTCCGCCCCATGTACTTCGATCACCCTGCCGCGAATCTCAAAATAAAAAATGTCATCCAAAAACAACTTTCTTTTCTGCCGTTCCTTGCTGACCAGTATAAACTCCCGGGAACGCTCCTTCGTCCTGGATACGATCCTGTCCAACACACATCGCAGCTTCCGGTCATCTACGGGCTTGACCAGATACTGAAATGCCTCCACGTCATAGGCCTCAAACACATAGTCCCGGCTGGAAGTGATGAAAACCAAAATCCCATCAAACGCCTTTTCCCGAAAAAGCTGCGCCGTCTTCATGCCGTCCAGCTCCCGCATGATGATATCCAGAAAAACAATGTCAAAATCTTCTTCCGCCTGTAGCAGTTCCCGTCCACTATTGAACTGACGCAAAATGCAGGGCATCTTCATTTCTTCCAAAAGTTTACCGATCCTGCGCGCCATAGCGCAGCATTCCAAGATCTCATCATCACATACTGCGACCGATAACATCGTATTCACCTATCCTGTCTTTTCATGAAATCAACCATCCGTTGCCTTCCCTGTCATATATCATATATCGGCTGCAATCTGCTATTCAATCTGTTCCTGTTATAAACGGACATTTTCATGTCATGACAGAACCTTTATCTTTTTTTCACAAAATGATTGACACATGCATATAATGGTGCTATAGTGTATAAAAATTCAATAACCTAAACCGTTGAAGCGGAGATAACGGCAATGATGCCTTTACAGAGAGCCTGTGATGCTGAGATGCAGGTGAGAAACAAGTTGTCAAATGGACCGCTGAGGGCGCAGTCAAATGTGATCTTTCACAGAGTATTCTGCGACGCTGCAGGCAGGCGTAACATGCCGGGGATATGTTGGTATCCTGCTAAGTGCACGGGTCATACCGTGAAGCAAGGTGGCACCGCGGATAGTGTCGTACGATCATTGTATCTATTCGTCCTTGACAGAAGGTCTCTTTCTGTCAGGGACGTTTTTAATTTCCGTAAGGAGGCTGCTGCCATGTTAATGACCAAACGATGGCGTCCGCCGGACGCAAAAGAATAAATGAAAAACAACTAAAAAGAACGATCACAGACTCAGCGCAAAGCGCTTCATAACGGAGGTAAAAATGTATAACGAAAAAATCCCTTACAAAATATATCTGAATGAAGACGAGATGCCGAAGGCATGGTATAACCTGCGCGCCGATATGTCAAAGAAACCGGCGCCGCTCTTACATCCTGGCACCCACAGACCGATGACGGCCTCAGAGCTCTCCGGCGTTTTCTGCGAAGAACTGGTGGCGCAGGAGCTGGATAACGACACGCCGTACTTCGAGATTCCGGAAGAGATCCGCGATTTCTATAAGATGTACCGCCCGGCGCCGCTTATCCGCGCCTACTGTCTGGAGAAAAAGCTCGGCACGCCCGCGAAGATCTATTACAA
>CAMWLJ010000023.1 GCA_947175055.1 uncultured Lachnospiraceae bacterium
CGCGCAGTTTCATCATCTTCTCATTGGGTGTTTTGGCGATGTTATACGCCTTGCCCTCCCCCAAATTCAGACGAATCTCGCCCTCCACGATCTGTCCCTGGGGACGCTGGATCAACTGCATCAAGGACAGGCTGGTCACGGACTTGCCACAGCCCGACTCGCCCACTACGCCCACGGTCTTGCCGATGGGTACTTCAAAACTAACACCGTCCACCGATTTAACTGTGCCGGCATCGGTAAAAAAGTAGGTGTGCAGATCATCAAATTCCACCGCGTTATCCGCATTGTGCATGGTTGTCGTATATTCGGACTCAGGCACATTCTTCCGTTTTCTCTGTTTTTCAAACTGATTGGTGATACGTCGGTTCTCTTTGGATATCCTCCGGGACTCTTTCGCGGTAAGATACCCTTCCGGTTTATTCTTAGCCATACTCTATTGCACCTCCTAGCGTTTCATTCTGGGATCGAAAGCATCCCGCAGGCCGTCGCCCACGAAGTTAAATCCCAGAACTGCCAGCGACAGACAGACGCCGGCCGGAATCCAGATAAACCAATAATTGGTCAAAACATAGGAGTTCTTTACATCATTGATGATATTACCCCAGGAAGCAAAGGGGAACTTCACGCCCAGTCCCAGGAAAGACAAAGTTGCCTCCGTCAGCATCACGGAACCCAGCTGCATCGTACAGGTAACGATCAGCTGCGGGATCACGTTAGGGATCAAATGCTTGAAGATCCGGCGGGATACCCGGATACCGCAAGCTTCCGTAGCAGTCATAAACTCCTGCTCACGCAAGGAAAGGATCTGTCCACGGACAAGACGGGCGATACCCGGCCAGCCCAGAATACCGAGGATCAGCATCAGATACAGCATACGCAGCTTCGGATCCACCCGCATACCGTCCATAGCCGCACCGAGGATGATGATCAGTGGCATTGAAGGGATACAGTAGAAAATATCCACGATACGCATGATCAGGTTATCCACCCACTTGCCGAAATATCCTGAAAGCCCCCCCAAGATCACGCCCAGAAGGCACTCAATGACCACGACAATGAAACCGATGATCAGGGACACTCTGCCGCCGTACATCAAACGGGTCAGCATATCCATGCCGTTGGTGTCCGTACCCAGCGGATGCTTCGCAGAAGGAGCCTCATACTGGCTGTACACATAAGTCTCCGTCTCCTGCATAACGGACCAGATCTTGGTGCTGGCGTCATAAGTGATCGTATAGTTATGCTCTTCGCCGTCCTCACCCGTGTAGGCGAATTCCGTGCCCTCCGCATCCAGCACCTGCTCTAAGCTTTCCTTGAAATCCCTGGGGATAACGACGCCGTTCTCCTTCGACTGCACGACAAAGCGGCTGATATAGCCAAGCACTTCCTCACCCTGCAGGATGTTGCCGTCCTCGTCCAGCGAAAGCTCCATACCGTCTGCCGTGAAACTGCCGGTGCCGTCATTGGTATACAGCTTCAGCGCCTCGTATTTCACGTTAAAAGCCGGCTCTTCTTTATTATCCGCAGCATTTACGATATCCTTATAAGCGATGGCGATCACAGAACCGTCCACGGAAACCGAATAGAAATCCTTCCCTTCCTCCGCCACGCCATAAGTCACATCTTTATAATCAAACTCCGTCTTGCCCATCATCTGCGCCATCAAAAACTGCGCCTGCGCCGCCGAGCCGAAATCCGCTCCTTCGGCCGAGACATAACGGAAGTCTTCATTCCTCGTCACACCTACATATTCTTTTTCCATATAAGTATAGGTATAAAACTGCTCATCCTCACGATAAGGAGAGATCATGCCGCCCACAAAAGAAAACAAAAACATGATCGCAAGGATCACAAGCCCCAGCACCGCCAGCCGGTTGCGGAAAAACCGCTTCACCACCAGTGCACCGGGAGAGAGTGTCTTCACACGCCGGTCATCATTTAAAGAGAGAGTTTCTCCGGAAGTGCTGTTTGCCTGTTCGTTCGGCTTATTCATATCAGACATATCCATACTCCTCCTTCCTACGCGATCCGCACGCGGGGATCAACCACGGCATACAATATATCGGTGAGCAGGTTGCTCGCCAGTGTTAAAATAGCAATGAATGTCATATAGAACATGGTAAACGGAATATCACCGATGATCATGGACTGATAGGACGTAAAGCCAATACCCGGAATGGAGAACAACGTCTCCGTGATCAGCGCACCGGTGAAAAATCCGGGCAGAGATCCGCCGATGATCGTCACCAGAGTGACCAGTGTATTACGAAAAGCATGTTTGTACACAACAGTATGTTCACTTAAGCCTTTAGCCCTCGCCGTTCGTATGTAATCGGCGTTCAGTACCTCAAGCATATTGGTTCTCGTATAACGCATCAGCGGACCGATGGACGTGATCACAAGTGTAGCGATCGGCAGGATCAGATGATGCGCTTTATCCATGAACTGCCCCCAGGAATCGAGCTGGGCGTAAGTACGGCCTACAAGGCCGGACACATCGAACCACTGCAGATTCACGGCAAAGACGAGTTTCAACAACGTTGCAAAGAAGAAAGGCGGTAACGATATACCAAGCAGCGCACCCGCTGTGATCACATAGTCTGTCCTGGAATACTGTTTGGTCGCAGCAACGATACCAAGTGGTATCGCGATCAGGATCTGCAGCGTAAAAGAGATTGCTGACATCACAAAAGACAACCAGATCACGTCGTGGAACTTCTGGATCACCGGAACCGTAAATTTCCAGCTGTCCCCGAAATTCCCCCGGGCAAAGTCTCCCAGCCAGGTAAAGTACCCGGCAATGATACCCTTATCCAATCCGTACGATGCATTCAGCTGTGCGATCCATTCTTCATAGGGTTTCGCACCCGGCGCGGTAGCCAGCTGCATGGCCATCGACTCCACATAGGAAGCCGGCAGGCAGCGCAGAACGGCATAGATGATCAGCGTCACGCTGAAAAGGATAAGGACTGATAACAAAATGCGCTTGATGATATAGGTACGCACAACTATCCCTCCTTCTTAAAAAAATTCCCTGCCCCAACGGAGCAGGGAATAAGTTCATGTTATTATTTCATTTCCAGATTGTATACTTCCTGCTGCCATGACAGATAAGGCGTCATGTCGGTCGGAAGCGTATCTCTGTTCACGCGCTCGGTAGAGAGCATTACGCACTCGGAACGCTGGTATACAGGAAGCTCTACGCCCCAGTCCATGATGATCTCCATCGCTGCCTTGTACAGGCCCTTACGATACGTCTGGTCTGTGGACAGACGTGCTGCCTCGATCATCTCATCCAGCTCTGCATCATTGATCTGATAGTAGTTGGTAGAACCGTCGCTGTGGTACAGCTGGAACATATCCGGGTCGGTACCTGCCTGCCATGCCGCACACCACATATCCGCTACACCTGTCTGGTAAGAAGCATACAGGTCACTTGCATTCGCAAGGTCATTGACTGTCAGTGTGAGACCGATGGTAGCCAGAGCATCGCTGGCATTCTTCAGGATCAGGAACGTAGGATGATCGCCTGCGCCGCCTGCGCCGATGTTTACCACATACTCCATCTTCGCGCCTGCGGGTGCTGCCGTAACCTTACCGTCTTCTACGGTATAACCTGCTGCCTCCAGATAGCCAAGCGCTGCTTCCAAAGCTGCCGCATATCTGTCTTCTGTAGACATGCCATCCGTATAAATCGGATTGCCTTCCACGTCTACGGAGTAAGCCAGCTGATAACCGTCGTCTGTAACCTGAGGCGCTGCCCAGGATGTATTGGAGATCGGATAGTTGATCACGGATGCCGTATTGCCATAGTAGGAATCGATACCCTCATCACGGTAAGCGGAGATCACGGTCGCGATCGCTTTACGCAGGTTGCGGGACTCCTCAGAAGAACCGTCCTCGCCAACCTTCACGTTGTTCGCCGCAAGACCTACATAACCGTAACCGCGGTAGTCGATCAGACGGGTAGTGATCACATCGCCGTCCAGATCTGCATTGCCGCCGTTAAGATCAGCAACCTGGTTTGCCACGTCTGTGGAATAGCTGGGATCTGTGATATCCATCGTACCTGCCGTGATACCTGTTACCCTATCTGCCTCTGCAGACTCCATGAAGTTCAGGTGCGGAATCTTCGGTGCGCCCTTGAAGTAATCCGGGTTTGCATCCATGTAAACAACACCGTTGGAGTAATCCTTGAAGATGTACGGGCCTGCGCCTAACGGCTTGCCGGTCTTCGCCTTCACGCCGGACAGGTCACCCTTCGGGAAACCGAAGCTGTTGTTCTCGTAATCATACAGGCTCTCGTCACCATAGTAATGCATCGGTGAGATCGGAATCTGCAGCTGATAGATCATCGTAGCGTCAACCTTATCCGCTACCACACGCATGGAATAATCACCCGTACGCTGGATACCGGAAACGTTCGGAGCAGACTCGCCGGTCTCAACACCAACCTGGTAAGCCGCGTCAAGCAGGCTCCAGATCGTAACGCCGTCTGCTGCTTCTGTCTCGGACAGTACATTGTAATCGCCTTCATATTTTGCTAACATAGCGTCGAAGAAATCCTGAACGGTAGCGCCTTCCGGCAGTCCCTCGAATCCCCAGTTGGGCGCGATCACTTCTACCGGATCACCTTCTGCAGCCGCACCCTGTGCAATGCAGTAATCCAGAATCGCCTGTGCGAAGCCCTGCTGCGCTGCCGGGAAATCTGTCTCCCAGAATGCCTTCTGGGTCGCTTCATCCCAGTTGGTGAAATCCGTGTTGTCTGCGCCTGCCTTTACCAACAGGCTGTAGAGCGGTTCCATACCGCTGCGGTATGCCTCGATACCCTCGATCGCTGTGGAGTAAAGAGTCGCGTTACCGTCATAAGTAGGATCCAGATACACATACATACCGAAGATAACGTCGTCGATATCTGCGGTCGTGCCGTCTGTGAACTTGATGTCGTCGCGAATCGTCATATCATAGAAAACAGTGCCGTCTTCGTTCTCTGTGATCTCGATATTGGACGCCGTATAATAAGTATAGTCTGTTCCGTTGTAGGAACGGGTCTCTCCTTCGATACCGTTCAGGATCGGGTTACCCACGCGGTCAACTTCCAGCGTGTAAACACGAACCATCTCGTCGATCATCGTATCATTGGCTGCCAGAGAGAAATACGGAGAGAACTTACCCTCCAGACCCTGCTCTACGCTGGCTACCAATGTATCATTGGCAGGAGCTGCCGCAGAATCAGATCCTTCCGTCTCGGAAGCGTCACTCTCTTCCGGCGCTGCCGTCTCTTCCCCGCTGCTCTCAGCAGGCGCTTCATCAGTTGCCGGAGCGTCGCTTCCGCCGCCGCAGGCAGTCAATGAAAGTACCATCGCTGCAGAAAGCAGCAAGGCTACATGTTTCTTCTTCATTGAAAAAACCTCCCTTTCTTAAGTGCTTCTTATTTTTTCCTTATATATTTTACATAAGATTATCTTTCTCGTCAAATAAAAAGTGAGAAATTCCATAAATTCTCTGGATTTTGGTGCATTTTTCAGGATTTCCAGAGGTCAGCCACCCTGCACCGCCCTGCCATGACGGATGCCGCGATCTGTACTGCACTGCAGATGAGGCACACCACCGCCCCTTCTCCACTGCCGTCCCGCAGGAGAAAAACAAGCAGCCCGGCGGCCGTCAGCGCCGCCCCCGTAAGGGGTAACAGGGTACGAAAAGCATAGCGGGCCACGCTGCGTTCGTAAATATAGTCCCGCAGCGGGTTGCCGCCAAACGTCATGCTCCCCAGCGTATAGGTGAGCGCGATATCCGAAATAAGCCAGAGCATATAGGGCAGGATCACATAGAAAGTATTCTGCAGCCCCGCCGTCGTCACGAAACCGGGAAGGATGACCGACAGAAGCATCCCTGCCTGCAGCGCCCAGAGTTTTACAAGCATCCGGCGCCGCAAAGCAGGATCGGCATGCCACATCTTCCCGGTATAGACATAGGCGCCGTCCGCATTTTTCACAAAATCACGGAGATAACTTCTTCTGTTCTTCTTCGGACTGTCTTTATCGTCCTGTTTCCTGTCCTGTCTTTCCAGCTGCGTCATTCATCGGTCTCCTGTCCTGTCTTTCCGACCGCGTCATTCATCGGTCTCTTCACCTTATGCCAATCCTTCCAGATCGTACTCTTCCAGCCACTTGCGTGCGGCTGCGCATACTTCCTTCAGGCACTTGTCGCCGAAAGGATTGTCCAGTCCGGCATTCTTAAGCAGTTCGGTAAATACGGCGCTTCCGCCCTGCTTCGTGTATGCCATATAGTTTTCCCATGCCGCCTGCGGGTCTTTCTGGATTCTTGCCCAGAACTGCAGGGCCACCGTCTGTGCCAGACAGTAGTCAATATAATAGAAAGGACGGTCATAAATATGATGCTGTCTCTGCCAGCCTTCCCCGTCGGCATAGAACGGAATATCCCCGTCCAGACGCATCCAGGGCATGTAGATTCCCAGCAGCTCTTTCCAGACAGCGTGGCGCTGCGCCGGCGTCAGATCCGGCTCCTCGAATACTCTGTGCTGGAAATGATCTACCATGGTACCATACGGAATGAACGTCAGCGCATCGGACAGGTGGGAGTAGTAGAACTTACGGGTATCCGCACCGAAGAAGCCCTCCGCCCATTTCCAGGCAAAGAATTCCATGGACATGGAATGTACCTCGCACGCCTCCAGCGACGGCCACACCGATGCCAAAGGCACACGGTCTCTGTTCATCCATGCCGCAAAAGCATGTCCTGCCTCGTGGGTCACCACCTCCACGTCATGCTGCGTTCCGTTGAAGTTTGCGAAGATAAAAGGCACCTCGTAATCGGGAATGCTGGTGCAGAAGCCGCCGCCTGCCTTGCCTTCCGTGGACAGCACGTCAAGCAGCTGTCTGTCCAGCATCATGCGGAAGAACTCGCTTGTCTCGGGGCTTAATTCGTCATAGAACTTCCGGCCCTGCGCCAGAATATCGTCCGGCGTCCCTACAGGTCTCGCATTGCCGGAACGGAATGCCAATGCGTTATCTGCAAAGCTCATAGGGTATTCCTTACCAAGACGCTTCGCCTGCTCCTTATAGATCTCCGTCGCCACCGGCACCAGATATTTCACCACGGCCGCACGGAACTTCTCCACGTCTTCCTTCGTATAGCAGTTGCGCATCATCCGGTAGTAACCAAGCTGCATATAGCCATCGTAGCCCAGCTTGCGTCCCATCTTATCCCGCAGATGCACAAGCTCGTCATACAGACGGTCAAGATCCGCCTGATGATCCTTGTACCACTGTCCCTCCGCCTTCCATGCGGCCAGACGGCGTGCGTCATCCGGATCGGACTTAAAAGGCGTGATCTGGGAAAGGGTGTAAGTGCCATCCTCAAAAGGGATCTGCGCCGAAGCCAGCAGCTTATTGTACTCCTGCTTCAGATCGTTCTCCTGCTGCAGTTCCTGAATGATCTCCGGGGAAAAAGTCTTAAGCTCCATCTCCGTATTCAGGAACATCATGTTGCCGTATTCCGTCTCAAATTCCGGCCGGAACGGACTTTCCAGCATTGCCAGGTTCCATGCCTGGAAGTCCTCTTCCATCTCCGGCATGGCGCCGCTCCAGAATTTCACTTCCTCATCGTAGAACGTATCCCTGGTATCAATGTCATGCCGGATATGAGCAAGCGTAGCCTGTGTCTCGATACTTTTTCCCAGTTTTTCCTTCGCCAGGAAAACTTCCTTCGCCGCAGCATAGTCTCCCGCTTCCTTCAGGCGCTTCGTCAGCGTCTGAAGCTGTGTCCTCAGTTCCTGTACATCCGGACGGGTGTAAAGCATTTCAGAAAATTTCATGATCTTGTTGTCCTCCTTTATGATCACATAGTCTGTGATATCTTTAATCTTTAACGAAAAACAATATCTTCAACCGTTAGCAGGTAACAGGCACTATTATACCACATCCGGAATAAATTCCCAATTAAAATTATAAATAAAAATCAGAACTAAAAATCAGAACCTTACAGCCATACCCCTCTTCTATAATCCGGCCATCAGCCTTTCAAATTCCGCATTCCCTCTGACAAAGGCAAATTCCTCACCATTTACCAGATCGTTGCAGACGGTATCCAACATTCTCTTTAAGAACGTCGTATTTTCCCTGCCGTTCAGATTTCGATACAGTGGGCTGTCCTTCAGGTTCCAACTTTCTTTCATCGCGGGCAGCATTTTTGCCAGGACAGCTATGCATCTGTCACTGTCCTTCTGCGCTACGGCAAGCTGCATCTGTGCGGTATAGGCGATCCATTTTGCAATATGGAACTGTCCGGATATTGTCTCATACAGATCGGCATAGAACTTTGCATCCTCTTCCCGCTCCTCCCGCAGGGCAATCTCCATCATGTTCATCAGAGCTGTCTGTATCTGGCTGACACCGCCTAGCACCCTGTGCTCCCACTTCTTCTTTGCCTCCTCATACTTCCCCTGCTGGGTGTAGAGGGCTGCCAGCTGCTCCTCCCGGTCTATTCTGGAATAAGGCAGGCCTTTGATCAGTTCTTCCGCTTTGGCATAATCTCCCCGATTGCGATTGTAGGGGATCAACATTCCGATCGCGGTCTCCCTGATCTCGTCCGTCTCACTTTTCGACAGACGAAGATAAAACCCTTCCAGCACATCCTTATACCGTTCCTGCTGCGGCACATTATACAAGAACAGCGCCCCCTCCAGATAGAATGAGACGCTATAGAGCAGTTTTTCACAGGTAGGATACTCTTGTATCTTATCCAGCGCCATTTGGAAAGCAGCCTCGTACCCCTGCTCCTGCGCTGTCTTGTCGAGCGCATTCACAAAACTCTCGATCTCTATGTCGGTCAGATCCTCCTGAAAGGACAGCAGCGTGTTGACATCCGTCTTGAGCAGCCGGGCCAATGCCGGCAGCAATGTTATGTCCGGATATGTTACACCCTTTTCCCATTTGTGGACCGCAGGGGCGGATACCCCCAAATATGCCGCCATCTGTTCCTGCGTCATGGACAATTCTTTGCGTTTTTCACGGATTAACTGGTTGATCTTCATACCGCACCTCTCTTTCCTTTTATATAGTCTCATCATAACAAAGCCGATTGGAAGGCACAATGACGCTGTTGTTAAATTGTCGGTCAAAAAAGTTTCCCGGAGGTTAAAATCCACCGATACGGCCCGGTCAAGACAATGCTCTTTGCCTGCATTGATTTCTTCAGGCAAAAACATCTCTCTTTTTTGTGCAAAAATAGCGAGGAAAAAATCAAAAAAAAGCCTTATACTGATAAGGACAGGTTCAAGTCTACAAAGCACAACGTGTGCGGATAAGGAGGTATCTCATGGAATGGGTCGAAAGATTAAACCAAAGCATGAATTATATTGAAGAGCACCTGACTGACGAAATTGACTATGAACAACTCGGACGGATCGCCTGCTGTTCCACCTATCACTATCAGAGGATGTTTACTTATATGGCGGGGATCACGCTGGCAGAGTATATCCGTAAAAGAAAGATGTCATTAGCGGCAGTAAACTTACAGAGCGGGGATGAACGGATCATTGATATCGCAGAGAAGTACGGCTACAAGTCCCCGACCGCATTTAACCGAGCGTTCCAGTCTTTTCACGGGATAGTCCCATCGTCCGTGAAGGACGAGGGCGTATCCGTGAAATCTTTCTCCCCCATTGTATTTAAAATTGCTGTGAAAGGAGCGACAGAAATGAATTATAGGATCGAGACAAAAGAGGCATTCCGCATCATTGGCATATCTGCACCGCTTGACAGAGAGATCGAGAATAACTTTATGGTCGTGCCTAAGATGTGGCAGGAAGCGTCTGCCAATGGAACAATACAGAAACTGGCGGGAATGATGGATGCGCCGCCAATGGGGCTTTTGGGCGTGAGCGCCTGCAATGATGAAGAGCACTGGAAATATTTTATTGCCGTTTCCAGCACGATAATAAGCGATGAGTTTGAAGAATATACCATACCTGCGTCTACTTGGGCGATCTTCTCCGGAGCGGGTACAAACCAGTCCATACAGGAATTGGAGCAGCGGATCATAACAGAGTGGCTTCCGACCTCCGGGTATGAGTATGCCAATGCCCCCGATATTGAGGTCTACCTAAATCCGGATCCACAGAACGCACAATATGAGGTATGGATACCAGTAACAAAGAAAAACTCTTGATCGGATCCAGCCTGCCTGAATCCCGCCGTCCTACAGGACATTGCAGCAACAGCCGGCAGCAAAATGCTGTCGGCTGTTTAAGAAACATCTATACCGAATCAAACACGAAGCAAACTTGCATTCTGTCAGCTTTCCTCCAGCATATTCGTGCAGACAGCTTCCTTTCCTTCCGAGAGACGCACGGTCTTGATCTCAAAAGGCGTAAAGGATAAGGTAAATTCCCTGTTAAGGGAAGAAATCCTGCATTCTGCGGTGGTATGCCTGCCTGACGCCTCATAGGCGCGCAGGATCAGATCTCCGCTTCCGTCCTCCGCCTCCTTTAACACTTCCACAAATATATTGTCCTCGCTTACACTTAAGAAGGAAGCCTTCTGCGGGAGCTGTCCCTTATGGTAAGTCTCAAACAGGGCGATCGGTTTTTCATTCATGATTTTTGCCCGCTTTACAGTTTGTGCCTCTTCCCAGTGTCCGTCATGGGGATATATGCCATAGGTAAAAGTCTGGACGCCCTGATCCAAATATACATACTCCAGTTCCGGATCCGGCACATAAGGCTCATGCTGCGCGTAGATCGGACTTCTAAGCACCGTCAGCTCACCGTTCTTCCCCGCCGCATCCGCTGCAAATTTCCCGTCATTTAAGATGGAAATGCCATGGATCATTGTGGACAGTCCGGGTGCCGCCCCTTCCAGGTCAAACCAGGTCTGTACCGGAAATTCTTCTCCGTTCGGCTCTCTCTGGGCCACCCCATAGGGAATCTCATAGCTGGCTCTCAGATAATTCATATTCACAGGGAAGCGCAGTTTCAACATGGACATTTTCTCATGCCAGTCTACCGTCGTTTCCACGGAAATATAGTCCAGTTCTTTATAAATGGAAAAATCCTGGAACATTCTGGAACTGCCATAGGTACTGGTAACCCTGATCACCGCTTTCACCGGCCCGTATTCGATGCGCTGCACCTTAACCGCCTCAAACCGCCCAACCTCATTATTAAAGATACGCACGCCATGCGACCAGGTATCACTCTCATCCCTGATCACCACCGGCACCGCTGCCGGAGCAGCAAAATACTGCGTCCCGTCATTCTTTTTCACAAGAGAAGAAATATAACCCTTTTCATCAAATTGGATGGAGAACCATCTGTTCTCCGCCCCGGTCTGGGTGGCGCTTATATTCTCGAACTGCTTTCCCTTCTCCCGCACCGCGAACCGGTAAGTGCGGTATCCCAAAGAAGGCAGCTTCGCAATGAATACGATCCGGCATCTTCCGTTGCTGGAAGCCCCGGACTGTACAAGCTGATAGGGAATCTGATTGTCCTCCTCATCCAGAAGCACGGTACCTGCCTTCAGGGTCGCAGACTCCACTGCCACTTCCGCCAGCGTCTCAAAGGCATTGGGGTTCATGACTACCAGTGGTTTCATGCCCTCCTCCGCAGGGATATCGATCTTCCAGCTTATGGACTGGAACGCACTGTTCAGCCGTCTGCCTGCCACATGGAGCGCATGGCCGTAATCTTCTCCTGCGTCCCGATATGCTTCCTCCAGGCTGGCCCCGGCCAGAATATCATGGAACTGATTAAACAGTACCACCTTCCAGGCCCTGGTCAGCTCTTCCTTCTCATATTTGCCGGCCGCCAGGATCTTAGCCATCACCGACAGCTTTTCCGCCATGCAGAGTCTGTTTTCCGCCCTTCTGTTCAGCCGCTTTATCTCCGAATGCGCGCTGTAGCAGCCGCTGGCATGATGGAGCAGTTCTCCCGTTACCACGGGCAGCGCTCTGCCCGACCGCTCTACGTCCCTGAAATAATCTACCGGGGAGGCAAAGACCAGTTCCGGCAGATCTTCCCGCTTATTCATGGCCTGAATGCTTTCAATATTCTTCCTGGTGGGACCGCCGCCATGATTGCCCACACCGTAAAAACACATAATGCTGTTACCGGAATCTTTGATCTCTCCCGTACACCGCCTTACATGTTCTTCAATCCCCTCCGGCCACGTGCAGTACTCAAAGGGAAGCCGGAATGCCTTCACTTCCGAACCGTCTATGGATCTCCACAAAAAGGTGTCCCCGTCCATCCCCTTTTCATGCCTGCCGGGGCGCATGAACACATAGTAATCCAGACCCGATTTCTTCAGGATCTGCGGCAGGCTGCCGTTGTGCCCAAAACTGTCCACGTTGTATCCACAGACCGCTTTCACACCGAATTTCTCCTCAAAATATTTCTGCCCGTAAAGCCCCTGGCGCACGAACCCTTCCCCGGAAGGGGCATTACAGTCGGGCTGGATCCACCAGCCGCCCACGATGACCCAGCGGCCTTCCTTTACTCTCTCCCGTATCTCCGCAAACATGGCCGGATCGTTTTCCTCCACCCATTCATAGAAAGCGGCAGAACTGCCCGTGAAAACAAACTCCTCATATTCCTTCATCCGGTCAAGCGCCGAGCGGAAAGTTGCCTTGACTTCCTGGAACCCTTCCTGCCACCGCCACAGCCACACCGGGTCAATATGTGCATTTCCTATCATATACAATTTCTTATCTTTCTTCATGATTACCTCCATTTCTGCCTTACCTCCTATTCCGAAATGCTCCAAACTCCTGCTTGAAACATCCATCACTTCCTGCTTTCGCAAAGCGCCTTCTGCGCCCCGATCCGTATGGCAGCGCTGCCTTTCTCCATCGCCAGCAAAAGCCCTTTCTCTCCTTCCCCGCTCCCCAGACAGAGCAGGGCTCTATGCAGGATCACCCACAGCATCTGCCACCGCTGTGCCAGCAGCCCTGTCCTGTTCTCAGCCAGGAAGGCCGCCTCAAATTCCGGCAGACCCACAAGCCTGCAAAGCAAAGGAATAAACGCCTCTCTTGCGCTGCGTTCCCCGGCATAGGCAATGGACTCCATGTAGGGGAAGATTCCCTTCCTGATATCCGTATAATCCCTCTCTCCCGCCACCAGCCTGTCTGTCACTGTCTCGTAAGGCTTCATGGTAAAACTCCGGCCGTGAGACAAAAGATTCAGTTCGTAAACCACCTCCGGCATCACCCCATGATCCGGAAGAAGCTGGGCACACATGGTGGATCCCTTCCTTTCCGGCAACGCTGCCCCGCTTTCGGAAAGCTGCCGCAAAATACGGGCCTCTATTTCTTCCGTATAAGCATCCGAACCGTGGAACAAGGCCAGCTTTTTCAGGATCAAAAGCGCTTCTTCCCCCGCACCTTCCATGTCCTGCGCAAGGATCCCGATCCTTTCGGCGATCGCCGGCAATGCCTCTTCCCGCGCTCCGTACACCAACGCAAGCAGAGGACTGATCTCCTTCTCCTCATAGGTAAAAGGCACGTCGATCCAATGACACCGCTGCTCTTTTCCCACCAGAGCGGCAGCCTCCCGCAGACTGCCAAACTCCTTCCTGTCAGGAAGCGTAAGCGGATCGCCGGTCGCCTCTTCTATCCATCGGCGGCAGGCTTCCCGCGGCAGCCTGTCTATATCCGTACCCGCCTGCACGGCCTTCGCCGCCAGAAGCCCCAGCACCGCCCCCTGATGCATCAGATCCCGCTGCATCCTAAGCCCCGGGAAAGCATTATGCTCGGCGGAAATGGCCTTCCCGGCTACGACAAGCCCCTGTATCGGGTGCCCTGCCCCGTCCACCGGCAGGAGGGCTTCCAGAGGAACCTGCATCTTCACCTGCGGCACCAGATAGCCGCAGTAAACAGAATCGGCATCCAGCTTCCCCTTGGGATCGTAATTGGAAAAGCAGGTGTAGATGCCATCCTCATAAGTCGCAGACAAACACACTTCCTTAAGACCGATGCGCTTCCTGCCCCGGATATGCCTGCTCTCTCTGACACTCACATAGGAACCATGATCGAACAGCTGCCCGTTTCCTCTTCTTCTGCCCGTAATGATAAAATCGGTAAAATCCTCCTGGTCATCCAGCCGCACCATCGAAGAAAAATTGTTCTGGTAGCTGTCTGGTCCGGTATACTGGGCCAGAGACCCCCAGAGGGTAAAGCCGTCCCGTTCCGCCCCATATACCACATCAGCCCCTGCCATCACCGCCAGATCCCCGTCTCCGGTGGCATCGATGATCAGGCCGCCGCAGTATGCTGCTGCGCCGCCCCTGCCGGCTGTCCTGACTCCCACGATCCGTCCGTCTGCTTTCATCACATCGTAGACCAGTCTGCCAAACCGTACTTCTACGCCCGCCTGTAAGCAGAGTTCCAGCAGCGTCATCCCCTTGATCCCGCCGTGAAAAGCATCATACTTTCCGAATGTCCCGGCTGGACGTTCTACGCCGCAGCTCCGGCACAGACTGTCAACCTTCTCGTCAATCTCACGGGTATCGTCAAATGCGGCGCCAAACCAGTAGGCGTTCACCCCGCCCAGAGTAGCGGTGCCGCCCAGATCGTACAGAGGCTCCAGCAAAATGGTCCGCGCACCGCCCCTGGCCGCATACAAAGCGGCCAGAGCTCCCGCCGTACCGCCGCCCGCCACGATCACCTCTGCGGTACGGTCCTCTTTGCATTCTTCTTCCACTCTGCCGCCCCACCGGTCTGCAAACCTGCCGAGAACAAGATGCGGCTCCCGCTTCCTTCTTTGCTGAAACAAAGCAATCAGTTCCTGCCGCAGGGCAAGCAGCTTCCTGGCGGAAACGCTGCTCCCTGCCGTTTTGCATGCGCCGTCTTCTTCCTCCAGCCGTTTCACCTGCTGCGCCGGGAGGGAAGCTTCCAGCAGACCTGCGCTCCCGTCCCTTCCATCCTTCACCCAGGCCCGCAGCGAGATCCTGCCCTCTAAATCCGTCTCTTCCTGATACCATTCCACATGTCCGTACAGGACGGAGAACACACCGCCCTTTCCCGCCAGCAGAACCCGGTTGGAATCCGAATCCTCTTCCACGAAATACAGGCCGTAGTAAAACTTTACGCCCGCCTCCAGACACCGTTCCTCCAGATACCGCTTGGCCCTGTCGGGGATCATGATGTCCCCCGCAAAACACACCTCCGGGAAAAAATCTGCCGGGATCTCATCTCTCCTATACAGACACCGTCCGCAAAGATCCGCCGCCAGATAAGTCTCCTCCACGGCCAGCAGGACTTCTCTCCCCTGGCCCGCCAGTTCCAATGCCCGGCATACCCCCTGAAAAGTGTTGCCGATCAGAAGATATTCCGTCCGCCATTCTCTACTCATTCCACACAAAATCCTCATCAAGTGTCAGCGTCTTCCCGCTGCCGTCTCTGTCCAAATAGGTAATGTCAAAACGCTTCGCCGCAAGCCGCGCTGTCAACACCGCCTTAAGAGCTCCCTCCTGCCAGGAGATCTGCAGGATATCGTCCGCCGTATCATGTACCGTCATTTCTCCGTCAAACACGGGATAGTCATTCCGAAACTGCATCAATCTGCACAACTTCCTCACCACAGGCTTTGTCACCCGCTCCCGTATTTCCTCCACCGTATAATCATGGCGGCTGATATTTCTGTCATAATTGGTGCGCCTCATCAGCTCATAGTCATTCTCTCCCGCCAAAAGCCCCATATAGTACACCTGCGGAATGCCCGGCGTAAAGAACTGCAGCGCCCTTGACAACAGATACGCATCGTCATCTTCCCCGACCGCAGAATAGTAAGAGCAGTTGATCTGATAGACGATCTTCTTCCCGGTGGAACCTGCACTGTAATCCCACTTGAAATTGGCTCCGTACCTTTCCGTCTGATCGATCACATCCTGCAGCTCCTCCGGACTTAACAGATCCGCCACATCCACAGTGCCCAGACCGTCATGCGTATCAAGCGTCGTCTGCTGATTCCTTGGGCAGATGGAAAGCCAGTGTTTCATCCTGGCCCCGCTTCCCGTATAGAGGGTATGAAGCACCATCACCGGCAGCACGAAATCGTAAATCGCGTAACCGTGATCCGATATCTTCATCTGCACGGAGTAATGATCATGGATCTCCGGCAGCATGGGAATCCCTTTCTCATCCAATATTTTCTGAATCCTGTCCATCATCTCCCAGATCTCAGGTTCCAGGAAAAAGCAGGTGGTGTCGATCTTCTTGGTGGCAAAGGCAAAAGCATCCAGACGAAGCTGAGAAAGCCCGTGATCCATCAAAAACCTCAGCGTCCTTTCCACGTAATCCCACGTCACCTGTCTGCTCAGGTCAAGATCCATCTGCTCATCGTCGAAGGTGCACCAGATCTTTTCCGTAGTGCCGTCCGCAAAGGTGATCTCCTCACAGGGGGCATAAGGCTTTCTCTTGTTCAGAAGATCCACCTGCTCTCTGGTGGGTTCCCCACCCGGCCAGAAGTTCTGAAACCGAAGAAACATGTCCGCATAGGCGGAATCATCGTGCTTCTCGATAAAATCAAGAAACTCCGGACTTCTCCTGGACAGATGGTTGATCATAAAGTCAAACATCAGCTCATAGTCCTTTGCAAGGGCCTGGATATCTTCCCAGCCCCCGAACTTCTCTTCCACTTTCGTGTAGTCCATGGGTGCAAACCCCCGGTCTCCCGAGGAAGGGAAGAAAGGCAGTATGTGGATGGATCCGATCTCTCTCTTGAAGAAGGTATCCACCATCTCTTTCAATTCTTTCAGATTCTTTCCGAAGCTGTCCGCATAAGTAATCAGCATTATTTTATTTTTCATGATCTCCTTTTTCCTTTCCGATTTCCTTTCCGGCATCAAGGAGCCGAAAGCGCACCCTTGACACCCTGTTCCCATATGCTCAAAAACACAGCTCTACCACACTGTTCTCTTCCAGAATCTTCACCCCATACAAGCCGCCTGCCATCGTCTCAAACTCACATCCTTTCCCGTTGACAAGCACCTGTCTTATCTGCTTTCCTGTCACGAAACCGAAGGTTCCAGACTCTGTTACAAGAACCCCTGTCGTGTCTTCTCTCTCCCACAGCCTGTCCATGCATCCGGGACCGATATATTTCTCCAGAATACCGATAAATTGCACTGCTCTATCCGGCAGGAGCAGATACAATTCCGCTTCCCCGGGTTCCAGACTGACCACGGTTTCACAGCCTTCCTCCAAACGGGTGATCCTCTGTTCGTTCCAGTGATAGACCAGCCATTTGTCTCCCGACAGTCCGGGAATATCCCTGACGCTCAGGGCGCCCTCGCAGATAGCTTCCTCCTTGTGGACCGAGAAAGCCGCCACCACGTAGTGCACACCGAAACGGTTCCAGATCTTTAACGGCTTCCTGCTTGTGAGAGGATCTGTCACCAGACAATCCACCGTGGGCATTCCCACGCCGTCGCAGCGGATCACACTGCCGTCTTTCCTGATCAGCGGCCATACCCAGGCCGGATCCGTCTCTCCCACCTTATCGCTGATATACACGGGACCGCCGCTGACTGCCCGCAGCATGGAATTGCAGCGGTTTTCCTTGTGGTCCGTATAGAACATATCCCAGTCGCCCCAGTAGAACTGTCCCTGCAGCAGACTGTTATAGCCATTCTGGATCACATGCTCCCGAAAACCGTTCTTTTCATTGGGCACGAAGTCGTCACTGCTTCTGGAGACGGCACTGGAAGGCCGGTTCCACATGTCTTCGCTGGCCATGCCCATACAGTTGATGATATGGTTCCCGAAATGAAGGGCTACAGAAGCGTTCAGCCCCTTCTGGATCTCCCGGCTGGCCTCCCCATAAGTCTTCATACCGCCGTAAGCCAGGGAGATGGCGCTCTGGCCGTCCACCTTCACGAAATCAATCCCACAGTGATTCCGTAAATAATCGTGCCACCGGTCAAAAAACAGAAATGCACGCTCCGCCGACGGCGCCGGCAGAAGTCTTCCGTCCGGAAGCTGCGTCAATCCCGACTGTAAGGCGGCATGGGCAGGCGTGCCCTCCCGGACCCCATTCCAGTATCCCATGACCGCATGCCAGACCCCGACTTTCCCGACACCGTATCTCTCCTTCAACTCCCGGACACAGCCACGAAGCCCCTCCGGGAACTGACTCTTCCTTGCATCCAGATCCGTCAGAACCTGCTCTTCATAGTCTGCCGAAAGCCAGCCATCGTCGATCAGCGCCCACTTTACCGGCACTTCCTTCTCCCGGAATTCCTGCATCTTATCCAGGATCCCCTGATGGGATACCTGATGATAAAAAGCGTCCCAGCTGCACCAGCCAAAATACGCAAGCATCTCCGGATAACTTCTGTTCTTTCGGAGCATGGACTCCCTGCCCTGATACCGTAAAGCTTCCTCCACAGCCCTTTCACAACAGCGATAGGGATCCTTCCCTGCGGCGATCACAAGACTGCTGTCCGAAAGGCGTTTCCTGTTCCCCGCTCCCGGAGCCATCCGGATCAGGAGACCGGCCTCGTCCTTCCCGCTCATATCCGTCCTGCAAACCTCCCCGCAGACCGAAAGCAGCACGAAGAAAACATCCTCCTTCTTGAAAATTAAAAGCTGGGTTCTGTCCGGCGTTTCGGACAGCCGCTTCAGAAAGGCAGGCCTGATCCACCAGTCCTTATGCTGGTAGATGGCCATCGCCCCTTCAAAGTCCGGAACCCTGACCTCATAAGTCATTCCCTCCTTTGCGTCATAGTACTTTTGCGGACCGAAACAGGGATTCTGCACATCGATCCGTCCCTCCGGACAGATCAACGCCGTATCTTCCTTACAATGCACGGTAAATTCTTCCGCTTTCCCCTCTTCCGTACAAGGAGAAAGCAGAAAAACCATTCCGCTGTCCCATACAATTTCTACATCTTCGCACTGAATCGTTGTTCTGCTTTGAAACATAATTATCTCCTGTCATTTAATTTTTCATAAAAACTTCATTTACCAGCTCATTGAAAAAGTTGTCCGCAACAACTTCCCCGGCTCCGATCACACCTGCGCTTTCTTTCAGGGAGGAGACCAGCATCCTGTTCTCCCTTGCCCCCTTCACTTTTCTTTGGTCCGCTACATCCTTTACGATATCAAAATACCTGGGATACCTCTGGATCAATATTCCGCCCAGGATCACAATCTCCGGATCCAGAATATTGATCAGATTACTGATGGCGACTCCCAGATAGAACGCTGACTGATTCAGGATGGATATGGTGAGCATATCTTTCTTTTCCGCCATTTCAAACACATCCTCGATCACCAGGTCTTCCCGCTTCTCATACAGAGGATGCTTCTCTTCCCTGTCCAGTCGTCTTCTCAGTTCCTTAATTACCGCAATTCCCGAGCTTACCGCCTCCAGGCAGCCCCGGTTGCCGCAATTGCACAGGGCTCCGTTGATATCCACCGTAATATGGCCAAATTCGCCTGCAATGCCATTCGCGCCGATATTCAGTTTGCCGTCGATTATGAGTCCGCTGCCGATTCCCATATCAACATCCGTATAGACCAGTGTGCTGCAGTCCCGGGCTTCCCCGCACCAGTATTCCCCGAAAGCGATCACATTGGTATCCTTATTCACAAAGACCGGAATTCCCGTATTCTTCTCCAGGATCTCCCGCAGGGGGAGATAGTTTAAAATCGGCATGTTGGGCGGTGTCAGTATGACTCCCTCTGCATAATCTACAGGCCCGGGGACACCTACCCCAATCCCGAGGATCTTACCATGCTCT
Source organism: uncultured Lachnospiraceae bacterium (assembly GCA_947175055.1). Taxonomy (GTDB): domain Bacteria; phylum Bacillota; class Clostridia; order Lachnospirales; family Lachnospiraceae; genus UBA3282. Next base: position 19,764 of record CAMWLJ010000023.1, read on the forward strand.
ACGCCCGATCGTTCGATCACCCATTCCACAGACCGGCTTAACATTTCCACGAATTCATTCTGCCCGGAAAATCCTCTGTCCATGGAAAGCTTCTCCATCGCGATCACCTGCCCCCGCAGATTCATGACCGCTACTCTGGTAACGAACTTGTTGATATGTATGCCGATACTGTAGCGGTAATTTTCATTGATGGCGTAGGAGAGCGCTCTCCTTCCGCCTGTTGACTCCAGCTGACCGCCTTTGATCAGATTCAGCTTCTCCAGTTCTTCCAGGATCTTCTTGATCGCCATAAAGGTCAGTCCCGTCGCCGAGGCAAGTCCCGCTTTCGTGGCCGTCCCATTTTTTCTGATATAATTAAGCACCGATCTTCTGTTGTAATTCTTAAGTTGTACCTGATTGTTCTGTTCCGCCATAATTTTCTCTTGTCCTTTTTATCCTTCTGAAAATATATAAGTATTTTGCCTTATTATACTTCATATTCTGCGAAAAAAGGACAAAAGGTTGAATAAATTCTCTGATGAGCAATTTATTCAACCAAGAATTTGTGCCGAGGCGTCACAAATTCTAGTGATCGCAGAGCAGAATTTGAAATTCTGCTCGCGTCCTCAGCGTAAAACGCTTCGGAATGGAGGTAAAAATGAAAATTTGGCCTTCGTCAGCATGACTCCATCTCCACTTCTATGCTGGCAATTTCCTGTCCGCTCAGTTTCCGGCTGTATGCGTCCGGCTGACATCCTCCTGCAAACAGGGTGAAACGGCCCGGCTCATACACGGCTTCCCCTTTTTCGTCGATCACGGCAAAACAGCTTCCCTCCACGGTAACGGAAATCTCCTGTTCCTCTCCCGGCTTTAAGGTGACCCGCTTCATGCCGCAGAGCTTATGCACCGGCACCCGCACGGAGGCTTCCTCGTCCCGCACATAGATCTGGACTACCTCATCGCCTTCCACGGCCCCCGTGTTCTTCACCCTGAGGCTTACCGTCACCGCTTCTCCCGGCCCAAACTTCAGCCTGTCCGCCTTCATTTCCGTAAAGGCGAAGGATGTGTAGCCAAGTCCATAGCCGAAGGGATAAAGGGGTTCCCCGCGGAAAAATTTATAGGTCCTGTTTTCCATGCTGTAATCTTCAAAATCCGGAAGCTCATTGGTATTCTTATAGAAAGTCACCGGAAGCTTGCCCGAGGGGGAATATTCCCCGAAGAGCAGATCGCTTACCGCCCTGCCGCCCATGGCGCCGGGATACCATGCCTGAATGATGGCATCCGCCTGACAGCCTTCCTCAAAGTCAATGGCGCTGCCCGTCATATTCACCAGAATAACAGGCGTTTTCCTGGCACAGACGGTTTTGATCAAGTCTCTTTGGCTCTGCGGGAGCAACAGATCCTTCTTGTCGCCGGTAAATCCTTCTTTGCCGATGATCTCTTCCCCTTCTATCGTCTCGTCCATGCCCACCACCAGGATCGCCACGTCGGCAAGATCCGTCAGCGCCTTGACTTCCGCCAGACAGTCCCCGGAATACCCCGGATCTTCCAGCTTGTGCTCATACAGATGACAGCCCTTGGAATAATTCACTCTGACGTCCGGCAGCGCTTCCCGGATGCCCTTAAGCACCGTATGATATTCATTGGCCGTCCCATGATAATTGCCGTTTAAGGGTATCACCGAATCCGCATTGGGGCCGATCACCGCCACATTGTGCAGTTCCTTTTTCTTCAGAGGCAGAATACCGTTATTCTTCAGCAGTACCAGCGATTTTCTTGCCGCCTCCAGATTCAACGCCCGGTGGGCTTCACAGTCGATCACCGTATAATCCATGTCGTCAAAGGGCGTCTTTTCGTCGAACATGCCCAGTTTCATCCTGGTCGTCATCAGCCTGACGCAGGAGCTGCGGATTTCTTCCTCCGTGATCTTATCTTCCTGCAGCGCCTTCAGGATATGGGCGTAGGTATTGCCGCAATTCAGATCGCAGCCGTTCTTCAAGGCCAGCGCCACGGACTCCACAGGTGTGGCCGTAACGCAGTGATGCAGATGGAAATCGGCGATAGCCCAGCAGTCAGAGGTAAAGTAGCCGTCAAATCCCCATGTTTCCCGCAGCAGATCCACCATCAGCGTTTTGCTGCCGCAGCAGGGTTCCCCGTTGGTACGGTTGTATGCACCCATGACCCCTTCCACTCCCGCATCCACCAGTTCCCTGAAAGCCGGCAGATAAGTTTCCGCCATATCCTGCATGGTCGCTTTCGCGTCAAACTCATGGCGCAGCCCCTCCGGCCCGCTGTGGACCGCGAAGTGCTTGGCGCAGGCGGCCGTTTTCAGATACCGCTCATCCGTTCCCTGCAGCCCCCGCACATAAGCCGCACCCAGCTTTCCCGTAAGGTAAGGATCTTCACCGTAGGTCTCCTGCCCCCTTCCCCATCTGGGATCGCGAAAGATATTCACATTGGGACTCCAGAAGGTGATCCCTTTATAAATGCCGTAATCTTCATATTTCTGGAAGGTATTGTATTTGGCCCTTCCCTCCGTGCTGACCACATCCGCGATCCGTTCCAAAAGCGCTGCGTCAAACGTGGATGCCATACCGATGGCCTGCGGAAATACGGTGGCCATACCGGAACGGGCCGCCCCGTGCAGCGCTTCGTTCCACCAGTTGAAGCTCTGTACGCCCAACCGCTCGATCTTCGCCGCCTCAAAGAGCATCTGGGAGGCGCATTCCTCCACGCTCATCCGATCCACCAGATCTTTTGCCCGCTCTTTAAAGGACAAAGTCTCATCCTGATATTTCTGCTTCATTCTATAGTTTCCTCCATTCCGATATTTCCTGATCTTATCTCCTTATTCCTGTCATTTCAACTTCCGGCCATCCGCCCTTCTTTCCCCTCAGAATTCCCGGATCCCTCCCAGCAGTCTCGCACAGCAGATCGTCCGGGCAGCATTCTCCACCGCATCCATCTTGTTAAAAGCCGTCGTCAGATCCTTCCCGCAGGTGATAATGCCATGATTCTGAAGGAAGATCACATCGCTGTCTGCCGCCGCCATCCTTACCTTGTCCGCCAGCTCTCCGGAGCCGGCCGGGGCATAGCCCGCCAGATTGATCCTGCCGATCACCGTCGGCACTTCGATAAGACAGTTGTCCGGAATCGTCTGCCCACATACTGCAAAGGCAGTAGCCGCCGCCGGATGGCTATGCACCACTGCGCCGATCTCAGGCCTGACAGTATAGATCTCGGCATGTAGTTTTGCTTCCCGGGAGGATCTTCCCGTTCCGCAGACGACGGTTCCGTCCAGCTTCTGGCAGATCAAAAGCTCCGGCCTCAGTTCCCTCTTGTTCACGCCCGACGGCGTGATCAGCATGGCATCTTCCGATACTCTGACACTGATATTGCCGTCCGTACCACTGACCAGCCCCCGCTCATACAACAAGACCCCAATCTCACAAAGCTGTACCCGCAGTTCTCCGTATTCCTGCATCATAAGCACATCCTCCTTTTCCATCAGGCATCCGGGAAGAAATGTTCTTCCAACATGGCGCATAACGTATGATAGACCGGAAGATGATACTCCTGAATATCCGCCGTCACCTGAGCCGGAACGATCATGCAGACATCACTCAGCTCCTTTAGTTTACCGCCGTTTCTTCCCGTCATGGTGATGACCTTCATCCCCTTCGCCGCCGCCACTTTTGCCGCCAGGACCACATTCGCGGAATTCCCCGAAGTGCTGAGTCCCAGAAATACATCGCCGCCTTGGCCATAACCGTAAACCTGTTGGGCGAACACCATCGCCGGATCCACATCATTCAAAAATGCAGTGGAAAGGGCGCCATGCTGCGTCAGCGCGATTGCCGGAAGCGCTCCCTGAAGCTTTTCGCCCTGTTCGCCAAACCGCTTTCTTTCCGCCGCCGGCAGCATCCGCTGTTTATAAAAGCCCTTCATCAGCTCCCCCACGATGTGGTCGGAATCCGCCGCACTGCCGCCGTTTCCACAGACTAACAGCTTGCCGCCTTTCTCATAACATTCTTCCAGTAATCTGTACGCCTGCTCTATCGCTCCCCGTATCTGCGCAAGCGCCGGGTAACGCTTGATCAAATGTGTTAAATGATCCATTCTTTCCTCCATACATGAATTTATTCAGCCTGCTCTTCTCCCACCTGTCTTCGCACTGCCTGCACCGCCTTTTCCAGGAAGGCTTCGCTGCCAAAACTTCCTGATTTCAGCACGAGATCGATGTCTCCCAGCGCCGATCTTCCCCGCATCAGGGGAATTCCCGCTTCGATCTCTCTGATCATATCCATGCGGTAGATCTTAAGCGCCTCCGTCACCGCCGCAGAAGTATCACCGCCCGCCACCACCAGCTTTCTGCAGCCGCTTTCCTCCATCACGCTGCGGGCGATCCGGCACATGACGCCGGAGATCCGTTTCCCCACTGCCTCATCGGAAAGCCCGCATGCGGCGCCCCGCCTTTTGGTCTCCTCCACGGCTTCCGGTGCATTGGCAGTATGCAGAAGACAGATCCCCTTTTCCTGCATCTTCCGCAGCGCCGCCTTTGTCCATGCCTGTATCGTTTTCTCGAGTCCTTCTTCCGCACAGATCTCCTGCGTAGGAAATTCCAGCACCGGACAGCCCTTCTCCTTCATGTACCGAATCTGGGCGATACTCTGCTTTGTCAGAGAACCGGCCAGAAGCAGCGTCTGCTCTTCCCTGCCGCTCTGCCGGCGTGCGATCGCCCATGGCAGCTCCTCTCCGATGGCGGAACTGCCGCAGATATTCTTCTCTTCCGCCACCGCCAGCGCCGCCAGCCTTAGATCCGCCTGATCCCTGATATCGAAGATCACATAGGAGCACTGTTTCTTTAACCGCTCCTTCTTCTCCATTACATGGGCCAGCCCCTGGTCCAGATCCCGCCAGGTGATATGTCCTGCCGGACGTGCTGACTGTCTATGGAGAATCTCCTCCAGGGAAGATGTCGTCATCTTATGGATGGGATCGTTGCGAAACTGGGACTCCTCCAGCTTCCTGCCATATACATAATGGATCCCATCCACCGTGGTTCTGCCGTTTTCCGGAAATCCCAGGATCACCATGGAACAGGAGATGCCCAGCACATCCTGCATCTCGTCAAATTCTGCGCCGATATTACCCCGGAAGACGGAACAGGTCTTATTGTGATACATATCGCAGGGCAGCGTCATCAAAAGTTCCGTGGCCTTCCTCACCTTCTTCCTGGCATCCTCCGGTCTGTCCAGACGGCTGTCCGTATCGATGATGATCACCTCCAGCCCCTCTGCTTCCTCCCGCAGGTCACAGGCCTGCAAAAGCCCCAGCGGAAACACCGCCGCACGGTAACCGCCCTTATGAAACATAATGCCGATATCGTTTGCCCCGGTCACATCATCCGCGACCACACCGATTCTCTTTTTCCTATTCATACGCTCCTCTTCTTCGCCGGTTCTTTCCTGAACGGACGCTTTCCGGCGGCCGCCTTTTCTCTGTTATCCCTGCAGACCCTTTCCGGCACTGCGCACAAAGCAGGTGATCTTCTCCTCTACCACTTTCCGCACTTCCTCTGCCGCCACCGCAAGCGCGCTATGGTCCATCCGCCAAATCTCGGCGTTGGTCTTTCGCTGACAGCCAAGCGATCTTAAGAATGCCTGCTCCAGATCCGTGGCGATATTGATCTTGCTGACGCCTCCCCCGGGAACCGTAATAGCCTTCCACACCGTTTCCGCCGGCAGCCCGGAGCCGCCATGCAGCACCAGCGGAATCGCTGTCCTGCTGCGGATATCCTGCAGACGATTCAGATCGATCTGCGGATTCTTTACGGGATAGACGCCATGGGCTGTTCCGATGGAAACCGCCAGCGTATCCACACCGGTCCGTCTCACAAATTCCTCCGCCTCTGCGGGATCGGTGTAAAGACTCTCGTCATTGTCCGTCTCCACCTTATCGGCAGAGCCGATCTTCCCCAGCTCCGCTTCCACCGCCACACCCTTTGCATGGGCATAGTCCGTCACTTCTTTGGTGATACGGATATTTTCTTCAAATTCCTTCTGGGAAGCGTCTATCATTACCGAGGTAAATCCTGCGTCAATGGCATCCCGGATTATGGACAGCTCCTTTGTATGGTCCAGATGCAGTACCGCTTCCACCTGATAACGGTCCGCCACCTGATAAAAGCGGTCCGCAAACTCTTTGGCACTAACCTGAAACCAGTTAAATTCATTGGCAGAAATCTGCACGATCACCGGTGAGCCGGTATTCTCGGCCGCCTGCAGCACCGCATCGATCAGATAGGTATTCCTGGCGGAAAAGGAGCCCACGCCATAGCCCCCCTGCTCCGCTCTCTTCAACATTTCTGTAATCGGTATGATTTTCATGATTTTCTCCATTTCTGCGCTGCTTTGTCTCAACTATGTTGAGACAAAGCATTAATCGAGTTTGTGGCAGGCAGCGCACACTGCTCCTGTATTTACAAGTCTGCCAGTTTACCAAGCACCGCTTCCACGCCGCTGACCGGGCTGGTCAGATACCGCCTTTTCTCTTCCTCGGAAAGCCCTGCGATGGCCCTTGCCATAGAAGCCTGGGCCAGCACTACGATATCGTTACTCCGGGCCAGCTTTCCCAGCTCATTTCTTACCAGGACGTCATATTCCGCTTCCTTTCCTGCACGCAGCAGATTCCCGGCACCCTGGATCACAAGGCTTTCCACCGCAGGTTCTCTGCCTGCCCCGGCCGCCTTTCTTCTGATCAGCTCTGTGGTCGGCGCAATGGTAGAACAAAGGGTGGCTGCCACGCCGATTCTCTCATATCCTGCCGCCGCCTCCGCCATGGGACTGTCGATCCGGTAGACCGGAAGATCGGTCGCCGCTCCCGCTTCTTCCATGACCCCGCCGATGGAGGAACACGCGGACAGCACGGCCCAAGCCCCCGACAGCTCCGCCATCCGAATCATGCAGGTAAGACGTTCCCGGACTGCCTCCGTAATACGGCCCGCCCGATTGATCTCCGGCAGCATGCTGTCATCCAACAGATTAATGACTTCCACCTCATCCGTACGTTCCAGAACCAATGCCTTTATGGCCGGAACCGTAACCGGCGTTGTATGGATGATTGCCAGTTTTTTCATATTAATCCCCCATTCTTGCTCAATCTTCAACCTTTCTCTCTCACAAACTCTGTCAGTTCCAACAGATCTGTCTTCTGTATCCTGCTGCCGTCCCCGCTGATCTTATACGTCGCAATTTCATAATTCCCCATGGTAATGGCATAGGCCCTTCCCCGGAAGAGCAGCTGCGTTCTCGTATCCCTTCCTTCTGTTTCCAGAAGACGCAGCACAAAGTCCCCGTCGTCCTCCGCCTTCTTGACCAGCATGATCGCCACATTCTCCGCCGCCACGCTTCCCAGCGAGAACCTGCCCTCCACCTGTCTTCCTCTTCCCGAAGACGCATGGGCGCTGTCTCCCAGATAATCGTAACCGCCGCTTATCTTATCCGCTATGCGGTGCAGTTCTCCTGCCGGCAGAACGCCTCCATGCGGTTTTAACACCAGCCGGAAGGTCTGCGTGCCAATATCCGTATATTCGTAAGTCTCATGCTGATTCCACCAGTCAGGACTGTTACCCTGGGCGTAAATGGCGCTTCTGGCCACCGTGATCTGCACCCGCCCCTCTTCCATGTTGAAAGCGTATTTGCCGTCATTGGCAATGGCAAGACCGCATCCTGCTCTGCCGCTCACGTCAAGAAAACGCTGCATATTGTATTCCACGTTATCGCAGATGGTACGCGATACCATACCGTAGGCTGCTTCCGCCCGTGTCTCCACCGCCTCTTCCCCTACAGGGTAAGCGAACTTCATAAGGTGCCAGGTGTGGTTGAATCTAAGCCGGTTCTCCACCCGCAGCTCTTTTTCCTTCTTACCCAGAAAGTACAGCTGCTCCAGCTTCGTATCCTCATAAGAAAGCCGGACCCGGATCACCTCCCGGAGATCCCCGCTTTCCACCTTTTCTATGGAGTCCAGATGAAAGTCTACGTGCAGATCCTCATACCGTCTGCCCTGAAGGCCGCCCCAGGCATCCCGCTCATCCAGATACAGACGCAGGGAAGCGGGAGCTGTCAGAGCGTTATAGCCCGTCTCCTTGTCCACGAGCGAAGAAAGCATGCCAGTCGCCTTGTCAAACTCCGCCAGCAGACAGTCATTCTCCAACCGGAAAGCTTCCGGATCAAGTATCTCCATGTGGGGCGTGGATTCCAGAGCGGGTTCCTCCTTCACCACCTGATACCGGGCAAACCCACAGGCAGGGATCGAAGCATGGAACACAAACCGCCGCCTGCCCCCTAAAGTCGTATGCCGCACCTTGGCATCAGTGTGAATCCTCTGGTAAGGCACCTCCCTGCCCTCAGGATCCAGTAACTTTAAAGGACTCTGACAGAACCACTCCAGTTCCACCTCCACATAATCCTCGTAAGGCATACTGCCCGTATGAAACAGGAACAGAGGAAATCCCCGGCCCCTTGTCTCCTGAGCATTCACCATATGCTGTATGGCCAGCGCCTTGATCTCTCCCGCCCGGGCACAGACCCCGGAAATCTGCATGATGGCCTCATCCCTTGCGGATTTGATAACCGTACCGCCCATGGTATCATGGAACTCGTTGAAAAGGATCACTTTCCAGAGGCGCTCCATTTCCTCTGTCTCTTTCATGAAAACACCGCCGCAGATATCGCTGGCCATACTCATCAGGATATCTGCTTCCATCAGCCTCTTTTCCGCCTGTCGGTTCTTCTGTTTGAACAGGGAGTCAATGGAATAACATCCCTGATTGATCTGTTCAAAGGGACCCGTCAGCAGCGGAAGCTGCTCCCCGTCGATATCCCGCAGGAATTCTCCGTAGCCCGCAAAGGCGAGTGTGACTTCCTCCATGGATTCCTGCAGAGCATGAATGGTGTTGATATTCTCTATGGTGGGACCGCCGCCATGATTCCCCACCCCGTAACAGCACACCATCCGGTCACGCTCCTTCGTCCGCTCTATGGTAAGCTCCACGTTTCGCACCGTCGGCTCATGAAACCAGGTGGTGTACTCCGCCGGAAGGCAGATGGCATTCACCCGGCTGCCGTCACTGCTCTCCCATGTGAATACCGGCGTATCCAGTCTGGGCCGCATGAACACATAGGAATCCATGCCGCTTTTCTTCAGGATCTGCGGCAGAACAGGGTTATGCCCGAAGCTGTCTACATTGGAACCGATTCTCGCCATCTTCCCGAAACGACTTTGCAAATACCGCTGTCCGTACAGGCCGTGCCGCACGAAAGCCTCTCCGCATGGCAAAATACAGTCCGGCTCGATAAACCAGCCTCCTGTGATCTCCCAGCGGCCTTCCGCCACCCTCTGTTTGATCTCCTCGAACATTCCGGGCAAAATCCCTTCGATCCATTCAAAAAATGCAGTGGAGGTAGAGGTAAATTTAAAGTCCGCAAACTCCTTCATGCGCTCCAGCGCGGAGGCATATGTAGCCTTTACCTCCTGCATACCCTCCTCCCAGTTCCAGAACCAGACCGGATCGATATGGGAATTTCCGATCATATACAGTTTTTTCTTCTTCATCGACCAATCCTCCCGCACCATATCGGCGCCTCAATTGTAACGGTACGTTTCAAAAAATGTCTTGAACCAGGGATTATAATAATTGGCAAAAGCCATCTTCGCTTCTTTCAGCCTCGTGTCCGCATCCGCGATCAGCTGGGCATTCACATGTCCCATGGTGTAATAGTCATAGTGCCTTGCCGTGATCTTATCCAGAGAGCCGCGCCATGCCGCCTCATCGGAGCCGATCTTCGCACTGTAGCCGCCCCAGAGAGTATCCCCTGCGATCAGGAGCCGGTAACCGTCTCTTGTCACGTCAAAACAAAGAGACCCCATGGTATGGCCCGGTGTATGCATCACTTCCAGCCGCAGCCCCTCCGCCTCATAAAGGTCTCCTTCCTTTAACAGGCCGTCCACCTGACAGGGCGTCGAGCGGGTACCGTAAAGAATGGCCGCGGAAGTCATTTCCGAGTCTCCCTCCTCCACCTGCTTTACATCCGCCTCGTGGAGATACAGCCTTACACCGAATTCTTCTTTCCACAGATGCGCCGCACCCACATGGTCATAGTGTCCGTGCGTGCCGAATATCTTCGTGATCTTTGCAGGATCCACCCCCGCTTTGCGGACATTGTCTCTGATCTGTTCATACCCCTCAGGCGTACCGCAGTCGATCAGGATATATTCTCCGTCTCCTTCCACCAGATATGCCGTGGCGTCGAAAGAGTGCGTCAGGCAGGGACCGCCCACCTGCCAGATTCCGTTTAATAATTTCATAATTTCCTCCATTCCGAAGCGTTTCCATCTTGTATTCCCGTTGCTGTTTCCTGCACGCCCATCTTCGTCAATATAGTTTACATAACGCAAAAATCAGTGCCGTTGCTGTACAGTTCTTCATAGGCTTTGATCCCCACGGACACGGCGGCATAGTCTCCGATCTGTTCCCCCAGAGAAGCCGGAAGAATCCGGCATACGCCTGCCGACGCCTTAAGCGCCTCCTCCTCGATGACCTCCATCATCCTCTTCTCCAGCGCCTCTTTCTGTCTGGCATAGATGCTGCCGATCACGATCCTCTCCGGATTTAAGATATCAATGAGCAGCGAAAGCCCTCTTCCCAGGAATTCCCCTACCGTGTCAAAGATCTCCGCCGCCAGCAGGTCCCCCTGTTCCATGGCCTCCGCAATGGATTTGGCGGAAACATCGGCAAGCTCCTCTTCCCTCTGACAGAACAGCGGCGGATTTCCCTGATCCAAAGCTTCCCTGGCGCGTCTCCTGCCAAGGTCGGCAATGCCTCCCCCACTGCAGAATCCTTCAAAAGAACCTCTTTTTCCATATCCCATCGGCCCGTCCTTTTCCAGCCGGATATGCCCCACCTCTCCCGCCAGATTGTTGGCGCCGGAATACAGCCGCCCGTTCAGAATCAGACCCGCTCCCATACCCGTGCCAAACGTCAGGAAGATCATATTCTGACAGCCCTTCCCCGCACCCATTCTCCACTCCGCCAGAGCGCAGGCATCCGCGTCGTTCTGGAGCATCACCGGCACCCCGAAAGCCTTCTTCAACGGTGTAAAGATATCCGCCCGCTCCCACTTCGGCAGATTGGGCGGGGATAGAATCAGCCCCTTTTCCGCATCCAGAGGCCCGCCGCAGGAAATGCCGATAGAGCACAGCCGCCAACTGGGATTCTCCTGTAATTTCAAACGGATTATCCTGACAAATTCCTTTACCGCCCGGGCAAAGTCCTCCCTCTCCGTCTCCATCCTGATCTTATCAAGAAATGTGATCCCCTCCCTGCCAAAGCAGGCAAAAGAAATGGCGCACTTTGTTCCTCCTATATCAATACCGGTCACTACCTGCATCTTCTAATCCGCTCCTTTCAAAACCTCTATGTCAATACTATCCTTGACATATTCAGCGCTTCCGCACTTATCCCATCCCCGCTTCCTTCACACTCCATGCTCCTTACTTCGCCCGGCAGCAGTGTGAGATAATTTTCCGAAAAATACGACCGTCCCTCTTCCCTTTCCCGGCTTACATAGACGAACAGAGCCGCCGTATCCCCCGTATTTTTCATCAAAAGTCTGCCTTTGTCTTTCCACGTAAAAGTAACAACCGTCTCCTCCAGATCCCACACCGGAGCAAAATCTTTCTCCTTCGTAAAAAGATATTCATTCTCCGCCAGAACCTCCCCCTGCGCCAGCAGGGAAAGCCGAAGCAGCATAAGTGGCGTGCCGCTCTGCGGCAGAGGACAGTTCAGCTCCAGGATCTTCTCCGCCGTCTCACGAAGAACGTCTCTTTCCGCTTCCTCTCTGCGCAGGATATTCCCCTGCATATCGAAGAGAACCGCCTGTATACACAGGCCCGCCTCGTCCCTTCCTCCCGGCCGGACCCCGCCCGCGAAGATCTCCGCCCAAAAGCTCTCCCGGCCTGCCAGGGAAGGGGAGTCAAAGGCCGCTGTCACATGACAGGCGGCGTAAGCCTTCTTCATGCCATAATAGGCAGGTTTTGGCCAGCCGTAATAATCCACCACCGAAGTACAGAAGAGATTGGGATAAGGTTCGTTGAACTGCCAGGGGAGAGAGGCACTGTTTCGCATGGCCCGCCTGATATTGCACTCCACCGCATATTTCAAACCTTCATACTGCATAAACTGGCTGGCCTTCCGTATCTGTTCTGCCTCCGTCAGACGGCCCCCGAAAGTCTCCTGCACCAGAGGTTCGTTGTTCCACCATGCTCCCCGATGAAAATAGACCTCATTGTCCCTGCCCGCCGGAAGCCGGTGTTCCTTTGCCACGCAGCGGTCCAAAACCCCTTCATTGGCCATCCCCTCCACCCCAAATTCCGAAGCCATCAGGGAGGTGCCGCTGTTGTATAAAAGACAATGTCCGCCAAGACCCTGATGTTCCCAGGGGCCATGTACATCAAACAGCCGATCCGGCGCTTTGCTTATATTCTCCATACTGTTTAGAAACAGGCCGCCGGAAGGAGACGTGGGCAGCCACTTCCGTTTGCCGTCCCACTGCTTCACCTGACGCTCCAACCGGGAAAGCAGCGGATCCGTACTGTCAAGCGGCATTCCTTTCTCATCCTGCAGTTCATTGCCGCCGCACCAGACGGCAAGGGCAGTGTGATTTCTTTTGGCCTTAATGATACTCTCCGCCTCCCGCTCCATCATCGCACAGTAAGCTTCCTCCTCAGGCGTCTTATTGTCAATGCCGGAGCTGGACTGAATAAATTCCTGCCAGAGCAGAATGCCGTTCTCGGCACAAAGTTCATAGAACAGATCCGTTTCAATAAGACCGCCGCCCCAGATGCGGAACAGATTCACGCCCGCTTCTTTTGCCAGACGGATCAGATGACGAAGCCTCTCTTCCCTCACGGTTCCGTACATGACATCAGCCGGCACCCAGTTATAACCTTTTATGTAAAGCCGTCTGCCGTTCAGGCAAAGCGTAAAACTTCCGTTTTCCTCCTGACAGCCTTCGTTTGGCACGAACCGGATGTCCCGGATACCGTAACGAAATTCCCTGCTGTCAGAGACCGTTCCGTCCCGATCCAGCAAAAACAGCCTGCATTCATATTGAAACGGTTCTCCCGCCCCGTTGGTCCACCAGAGTCTGGGATCATCAATCTGCAAAAGAACTTCCCCTTTTCCTGCTGTTATCTCCGTCTCAAAGTCATGTGTTCCGAAGTTTCCCCTTAACAGACCTTCCGTCCTGCCCTGCGTCCGGACTTCCATATGGATCTGCGCCGTCCGCCAGTCCTTTGAGAGCTCCGCGTAAACATACAGGTTCTCAAAGCGGTTTTCTCCTGTCCGTTCCAGATAAACATCCTGCCAGATCCCCTGGTGGATCATCCGGGGACAGAAATCCCACCAGTAGGTCATTCGGGATTTATGAGTGTGCACCAGACTTGTCTTTCCCACCTGCGGCTGTTCAAACGGCGCAGGCTCCAACACCACCGCCAGCAGATTCATTCCGTCTTTCTTCAGTTTTCCCGTTACATCAAACCGGCATGGTACATACATGCCCCGATGGCGGCCCAGAGAAAAACCGTTCAGAAAGACTTCCGCCTCATAGTCGATCCCCGCAAAGCAGAGCTCTACATGCGCTCCTTCCCAGTCCTTTGGCACTGCAAATTCCTTCCGGTATACCCAGGTTCTCGAAGATACCCATTCCGTCAACCTGGAATTCAGCTCGAAGAAAGGATCCGGTACCCTGTCCGCCTGCCACATATCGTAAAGTACGCTGCCGGGCACCCTGGCCGGATACCACCAGCGTACATCCTTTGTTTCCGGCATAACGGAATCCCGCCACACCCAGTCCATTCCTATAAATTCCTTAATCTTCCAATCGTCTCCACTCAAACAGATCCGGCTCATATTTCCCCTTTTTCCTGCTGTACAGGTCTTCTTTTACCCTTCTTTCAAAGAAACCTCTTACAAAGTACGCCGGAAAGCAAACTGCTTTCCGGCGTATTTTGGTACTTCCATGTAATCCTTACCGGATTAGTCCATCACTACTTCCGGATACTTATCCTTGATCGCCGACTTGAAGTTTTCAATAATCGTGTCATTGTCCTGACCGGCCTTTACGCCCTCGCCTGCCGCTTTGCCAAATTCATTGATGCTGGGACGCGTATACTTGCTCGGTGTGATGTCCGCAATCTTGTCGCAGATCTCACTGTAGGTCGCCAGAATATTCTGTCCGCCAAAATCTTCCGCACTAAAGCCTTCCGCCAGCTCGTCACATACCTTCTTACTTGCCGGAATCTGGTTGTAGGATTCCAGATTGATCTTCTGGAACTCATCAGACGCCACAAACTTTAAGAACTCGCCTGCCACATCCTTCTTCTCGGAATTGTTGTATACGCAGATACCGGTCGCACCTTCATAGGAAGCCAGGAACGGAGCCGCTACCCCTACATTACCCTTGTTCATCTCCCAGTCGGTGAAGAAATCCCAGCAGGGCATTACTCTGAACAAAAGTTTCCCTTCATTCCATGCTGCCGCCCATTCGGATCCCCAGGAGCCAAGTTCCGCATTCGCAGTACTGTCATACATCGTTCTCATCGCATCGATCAGATTGGTCCAGTCCTCGCTGATCGTCATCTTGCCGTCAGCAGAGATCAAAGGATCGTTGGAGAATGCAACCACTTTGGGCATTTCACCCAGGTTCGGCCAAAGCTGCACGGCACCGCCGGAAGCCTCGTATACTTCTTCTCCCTTGGCAATAATGCTGTCCCAGTCGGAAAGCATTGCCGAGATCTCAGCCGGATCGCTGGTTCCCAGCCATTCCTCACAGGCATCCTTCAAATACCAGATCGCAACGGGAGAAGACTGGAAGTTAAGGCACTTAAATGCGCCTGACGTATCCTTCATCTGCGCCACCTGGAAACCGTAGAAATCCTTAACGATCTCATCGATGTTGATATAGGACAGGTCCGCGATCAGTTCGCTGTCCAGGAATTCATAGATATAGCCCTCTTCCAGGTCGAATACATCGGGCACGTCCGTACCGCTCTGGAGCGCCGTTAAGATCTTTGTCTTGTATTCGTCACCGCCAAACACCTGAAGATTGATGTTTACATTGGGATATACCTTGTTGAACTCATTCACCAGATTATTTGCACTGTCCGTATAGGTCCAGTATGTAAATTCTCCGGTAACGTCGGCAGGATCCGCCGCTTCTGCCGTCTCTGTATCCGCAGATTCCTCCGTCTCTGCAGCGTCTTCCTGCGCAGGTTCCTCTGCCTCCGGCTCTGTCGTATCTGTTTCTGCCGCTTCTGTTCCCTCCGTGGATGTCGTTGCCGGCTCAGAACCACAGCCGCCGAGTGCTGCCACTACCATAGCCGCACCTAATAAAATGGAAACAAGTTTCTTTTTCATGTTGCTTTTCCTCCTTAAAATTTTTATATTTATCAGCCCTTGCTGAGAAATAGCGTTAACAGTTTTGTTAAACTCATATAAATCCGGTCGGTAATCACCCCTTGACCGCCGCACCAATGGAGATCTTCTCCATAATGATCCTTGATGCGAAGCAGAATACAATGACCATGGGAATGACGGACACCAGCATGCCCACATACTGCGCGCCGTAATCTGCATGAGTGGAATCCCGGACAGTCGCGATCATCAGCGGCAGCGTCATTTTCTTCTTATCATTCAGAACGATCAACGGCGTCAGATAGCTGTTCCAGTTTCCGATAAAGGTCATAACACCCTGCGTCACCAACGCCGGCACCATCAGCGGAATCACAATCCTGTGGAATATCTTCAGCTCCCCACAGCCGTCTACCACCGCCGCTTCCAAAAGCTCATTGGGCAGCCCGCCGTCCAGATACTGCTTATAAAAGAATACGGCAAAACAGTTGGCGATCGTCGGTACGATCAGGGTAAAATAACTGTTCAACAGGTTCAACGCCTGGATCTCCTTATAGAAACCGATAATACCCAGCTGTCCCGGCAGCATCATGGCCACCATGACCACGCCAAAGAGTACATTCCTGCCCTTAAACTCAAACTTGGAAAAGGCATATGCCGCCATGGCCGTAAAATAATTCTGTACCGCCGTAACCGCGACTGCCAGGATCACGCTGTTAAAAATACCCCTGTAAAGTTCTATATTCTGCGTCAACCTGGCATAGTTGACTGCCAGCTGGTTGCCCGGAAGTACATTGATCTTCGCCACGATGTTATAATTGTCATGCGTCGCGGATATGATCATTACGAAAAAGGGATAGAAGGCCGTGACCGCAACCGCAATGGCAAAAAGGTACACCACGATCCGTGCCGCATATTTTTTCATCTTCGATGCCGTTAAAGCCTTGTCCTTCATTTTCCTGCCCCCTTTCTGCCTTTCTTCTCACCATAATCATCCTTCTTTTCCTTCGTTACCAGCAGCGAGAACACACTCGCTATGATGATGATCACGAAGATGCCATATGCCACTGCAGCCGCGTAGCCAAACTGAAACCGCTCAAACGCAGAATCATATAAGTATTTCACCATGGTGACCGTAGCATCACCGGGCACGCTCTTGAATACCAGATGAGATTCATCGAACATCTGCAGACCGCCGATGACGGAAGTTACCAGCACATAGATCAAGATTGGCCGCATGAGCGGTAACGTGATCCTGGTGATCTTCTGCCAGTTGGATGCCCCGTCCACCTCCGCCGCCTCCAACACGTCATCGGAAATAGAGTTGATGCCCGCCGTAAAATAAATAATGTTGAAGCCGAAGTTCTTCCAGCAGATGGCGATCGCGATGACCATTCTGGCCAGCATTTGGTTGTTCTGGAAATCCACCGCCTCCAGACCAAGCATGGTTATGATATTGTTGACCGCACCGCCCGGATAAGAGAACATGGCGCCAAACAAAAGGCCGATCGTTACAGGCGTTACCAGATTCGGGAAGTAATAAATGTTTCTCAAAAGGAATCTGCCTCTAAACCATTTGTTGCTCAAGATAAGCGCCAGGACAAACGCAATGCTAAGCTGCGGGATGATGGACATGATCCAGATCAGCAGCGTATTGCCTATGGATTTAAAGAAGTACCCCGATTCAAAAAGTCTCTGATAGTTACGCATCCCTACAAAAGTAAACTTGCCTGAGAGCACATCCATATCGCAAAAGCTGAGCACAAAGGAATATAGGATCGGAAACAGGCTAAATATTAAAAAAACTATAAAAAATGGTGTTATGTAGAAGTATGCATATTTGTTTCTTTTTTTGGAATTCACGTTTTTCCCCCTTTCCAAAAACTGGCATTTGTTGTTTTTGCATATTTTCCCCCACTTCTTAAACTTTTTTTATTATACATTCTATACTTTCACTATGCAATAGGAAATTCAACTTTTTTTAATTTCTTCCCTCTTTTTGTCATTATAGCCAAAAAAGCCCAAGGATTTGACGAATATTATCACCCTGTTTTTGTCTAAAATCACTATAATTCCATGACGGAACGGCCTATCATGCCCATCCCGTCCTCCCTCCACTACAGACAAATACGCAAATAGACTATAAAGATAGTAAACAAAAATTAACAACATACCCTACCTTAGCCTCTATCACTGAAAAAAAGTCCTGAAACAGTGCAAAAAAGCTGAGGCGTTGAATATCAACTTTGCCTCAGCTTCACATAACACAAAACTTTCTGCATCTATCCATTTACTTTACATAAATTTCCTTGGCAATGACAGCCTTATCTGCAGCACTGCTGTTCATGCCTTCCTGCTCCATCTGTATCCAATCATCAAAATTGTCAAAAATGAAGACATACAGCGTTTTTATCTCTTTGCCCTGAACGGCAAATGTAGCTGCGCCTGCCATTTCCATACCCGGATAAAGCATTTCCCCATCCTGATCAAAGCAGATCGTCTGACAGGGTTCATAAGACCATCCAAGAATTTCAAACATCTCTGCATCCGTCATATCAGGATCTTTGGAAAGCAGTTTTTCCCTCCTATCGTCCGTCAACTCCCTCTGCTCTCCCGGTGTTGTCGCATGAACGATTACCTGATACGGAGATACCACTACATCTTCAAGTGTAATATTCCCCTTTTTTTCACCCACTTCAATTGTCCTTACATCCGATCCGTTTACCTCAAACGGAACGACTATATTCCAGCTGCCATCCGTCCAGTGAGATGCCGTTATCTCCTCAGCATCGAGCATCCTGTCATCATCATGGCCAAGACCGCTTACATTTAAGTTGAGTTCACCGCTGCCTGTATGTTCCTTTACAAGATCTATCTTCAGCATGCCAGCAAAGGTGTGGTTGTCGATCGCCTCTCCCTCAAACCTGTTTTCCAGCCATTCTGGAGAACTTCCATCCACACTCCATGTTCCGTCTATATAGAATCCTGCGGCTGTCCGGTCATCTGCCACATTCATACCGGTATAATGTTTGGGAATGTGTGTAAAATCTGCATCTTCCGATTCAATATTTACCGTTAGGAATATGGAATATCCATCACAATAGACTTCTGATGCAGTCAGGGTGATCCCTTTGTCAGATACGGTATAATCCACTGTATCCAAACTGCCAGCATGGTCCTCATTTGTCAGAACTGTTCCCTTTTCCGTGTAATCTCCGGAATATGTGACATCATCCTCGATCTTTTCAAAAATTTTCCCGACCAGCGGGATTTTAGCTGCCAGCACCGGATTGAAATATCCCAATCCGCAAACTCCGATGACCACGGCTGCCACTGCCGCAGCAGCACCTTTTCCTATTTTGCTAAATTTATTCACTTTATCCTTCCTCCTTCTATGTATTCGGATTTCTCTGTCACTTATTTCAGGAGCAAGGGCCTGCTTTAAGATCTGATCCAATTTTTCATCTGTCATATCCTATCGCCTCCAATTTTTCCTTTAACTGTTTCTTTGCTTTCCGCATCCGGCTCTTAACGGTTCCTTCCGGTAATCCGAGAATTTCGGCCACCTCATTGATCTGCATATCCGCCGAATAATACAAATAAATCGGTATTCTGTACTTCTCAGGCAGAGAAGCAACAAATCTCTGAATCATATCCGCCTCATTTTGCTGCAATACAATGTGTTCTGGTGATACCGCATTGTCCTGCCCTGCAACTTCATATCCTTCCTCAGACATCTCATCCATGCTGTCGATCGGAACCAGCCTCATACGGTTTGCATATTTTTTCTTTTTATTCTTCCAAAGATAAATCGAAGTGGATAAAGCGTAACTCTTTGTATTCTGCGAAGAATCCAGTCTTTTCTTTTTCTCCAGCAGTTTGAGCATCGTGTCCTGATACAGTTCGTCCCCGTCTTCCGCATCCCCGGCTGTCATCCGGCAAAACCGCAGAATATCCTTTCCAAACTTCAGGACAAACCGCTCGAATTCATCATGATCCATAGCAGCTATCCTCCTTCTTCTTCCAAGTCGACTTGCAAAGATTTGCCCTTGCATATATATGTTGTCATGACTTTGAAAAAAGTTTTCAATTTCCAGAACAAAGTGAATAAGCCCAAATCAGCTCCCCTCTCCTTGAATGGTTTACACTGTCGCAATTTCCTATAAAGTAAAAAAGAATCCTGCCTACAGGATTCTCAAACTGTCCAACCGCTTTATCGATTTATTTTTTACGCAGTTTCAAAGTGATCTGCTTCTTTTCCGCTACGCTTTGTAGACATTTAGTTACAAATGCAGATTTTTCTTTCAGTCCCTTATCGTTAAGATCTTCATTCGCTTCAAGTTGCTGCATTACGCTTTGAAGCTCATCTATGTCCAAAAGATTGACCGCTACCGAAAACAGCGTCTTCCTGCGTCCGTCATTATAATTCGCCAAGAGATAGTCTAAGATCCGGCGTTTTTCTTTCTGTTCAGCATTGTAGGCAGAAATCCCTATGCGCCTGCATTTCTCTATATCCGACATTTGATTTTTATGTGTTATAAAGCTGTCAAAATCGCTTATATGTTCATATTTGGAGCAGGGGAAGTCGTCACATTGAAAGCAGTATTCTACGCTGCCATGTTCAATGCTGCATTTTGCAATTTTACAGGACTGGTTATCAACGCCACAGCCGGAACAATGCCCCGCTAAATTCATTGTACACAAACGGCAATTCAGACCGCAAAGAGAAAACTCTTGCTCACTTCGGATAAAACCTTTCATTATCGAACCCTCATATACTTATTTCTATGTTTCAGGCCAAGAGCATGCATCTTCCTGTTATGTTCTTCCATTCATCTTCTAAAATTGACATCAATATATCATCTGCATATTTGTCACCATCCATGACAGCATCCCTTAAAACACCTTCTCTTTTGAATCCGGCTTTCAAATATACCTTTTCGGCTCTCGGATTGAACGAATATACATCTAATTCCAAACGATGCAAGTGCAATTTTTCAAAAGCAAAATCTCGGGTAACTTCCGTTGCCCAGGTTCCAATCCCTTTTCCCCTTCCCGTTTTGTGATAAAGTCCAATTCTAAAATTTGCACAACGCAAATCCCAGTTTATTTCATTAATTACGCTCTCCCCAATTATTTTCCCATCGGGTGCTATGATCAGAAAAAAATATCTGTCATCATCCGTAAGAGATTTCAGAAAAAAAGAAGACACCTCTTCTTTCGTAAATTCTTCCTTACAGCCTGTCAATCGTGCCACTTCCCTGTCCAACGGACAATAATTTTGTTCATAATAATCCGTTACATCTTCAGCTTTTGCCAAGCGGAGCAAAAATCCATCTTTTTCGCCTATGATATCTGTATTCACTCTGCAATTCCTCCCACAGATCAATATATATCCTCTTCCTGTAAAGTAGTTTAATCTGCTTCACCACCCCATTCCGGACAGCCAGTCGTTCACCTTCTCTTCCCGCCGCTTCTCTGACAAATCCGTGATCTGTCCCGTCACTTCCCGCTCCATTACCAGTTCACCACATATGCGGCCATCCAGCAGATACAAGATCCTGTCGCATTGGCTCGCCACTCCGCTATCGTGGGTCACCAGCAAAACAGCTGTCCCCTCTCTGTTGACCCTCACCAGCTCCCGCATGACTTCTTTAGCCGCACTCCTGTTCAGGGCACCGGTGGGCTCATCGGCAAACAAGATTTCCGGGGCATTCATCATACTACGGCAGATACAGGCCCGCTGCAGCTGTCCGCCGGAAACTTGCGTGATGCTGCGCTCCTCCAGCCCGGAAATGGACAGCTTCTGCATCAAGCCGATGGCTACTGCCGTAAGCTCTGTCTTCGTCTTCCTATCCCTACCCTTCTCTTTATTCGCCCTGACAGCAGGCAGGAGAATATTGTCCAAGATCGTAAGTCTCGGCATCATGTTCATCTGCTGAAACACAAACCCCATCCGGTGCAGTCGCAGTTTTGCCTTTTCGTCTTCTGAAAGAGCCGTGACCTCCGTATCCCGAAGCCACACTTTGCCGCCTGTCGGCTGATCCAGTCCTGCCGTATTATATAACAGCGTGGACTTTCCGGATCCGGACGGCCCCATCACCGCCAGCATCTCCCCTTTCATCATTTTAAAGGAAATTTGGTGCAGTATCGGATCTTTCTCCAGATTTTCTACTTTCAGTATGATATCCATCTTTTCCGTGTATGATGTTTATAGATGCAAAACACCATATTCCTTTTCTTTTTATTTTGTATCGTAGTTCAATG
This sequence comes from uncultured Lachnospiraceae bacterium, assembly GCA_947175055.1. GTDB lineage: Bacteria > Bacillota > Clostridia > Lachnospirales > Lachnospiraceae > UBA3282. Next base: position 41,482 of record CAMWLJ010000023.1, read on the forward strand.
CGATTCAGATACTGTGAGCTTTTGATTTTTCCTGCCGATAACTATAATCCTGAATTATTCATGAAATAACAGTAGCAACTGCTGAAAGCCGCATAGTTATT
>CAMWLJ010000024.1 GCA_947175055.1 uncultured Lachnospiraceae bacterium
CGGACAGCTTATTTTAAGCAACTCTGAAAAGACTGGCGGCGCACAGGTTATAATCAAAATTCCATATTGACATTATGGACGGCTCAACCTTCCTATGCTCTTATCTGATCCTATTCCTTTATAAATGCCCTGTCCGTTTCCGGAATTCCACTTTCATCGGACACATACCGTTCCACTTTCATATGCAGGTCATATTTTTCCCGGAGCGCAGTAATCTTTTCCATCATGGGTGATGCATGGTGGGCATCAATAGAATGCTGGTCTGCCCAGCTGTCAATTAAAAGCACGGTTTCCTTATCTTCCATTGGGAAAAAATATTCATACCTGAGATTTCCTTCTTCTGCACGGATATCCCTGACCGCCCCGCTTGCCATCATTTCCTCCGCAAATTTTCTTGCATTTCCATTTGCACCGTTATAATAGATATTTACCGTAATAGCCATTCAGTTTCCCTCCATGCTCAATTTATCTGCGTGTATAAACCAAATCCGTAATCCCGTTATATGTCTGTGTGCTGCATAATTTCAGTTTAATTTCCCTTCCCTCATTCCCGAAGAGCCGTATGCCGGAGCCTAAAAGGGTCGGGATAACAGAAATATAGTATTGGTCAATCAGGTCAGCTCCCACCAGCTGCCGGACTGTACTGTCACTGCCCTGTCCATGCAGCAAGCCGACTCCGCCATTGCTGTCCGCAATGAAACCGATTCTGATATTTGCATTGATGCTGTTCCTTTTAAAACTCCCGCAGTACAAGTTCTGTGATTCCCTGATTGTCTCCCATTGTGATCCGCTTTACTTTCGGCTCCCTGCCATAGCTGAATTCATCCCGGATGCCCTCCCGGATTCTTGTGCCGCCATGATAGCCATGGATGATACGGATTCGATATACGCTTGGCCTGACATTATTCAGGTGTTTTCTGATTTCTTCAATCGCTGATTCGACATTCTTTCCGTGGACATCAATCTCAATAATTCCATTCAGCATATGTGAGTTTCTTCCTTGTCTATAGACTGCTTATTTTTTGTTTTGCAGATTTCCATGTGTACACACATGTTATAGCGGGCATTGGTATCTTGGCTTGCCCTTACTTTTATTTCCATATTCAATAGCTTCTTTCGGACATTTGCAGATACAGGCCATGCAGTGGGTACACTGGTCACCCCAGACAGGCTTCCCATCCTTTAAACTTACATTGTTCAAAGGGCAGACCTCCGTACACTTGCCGCATCCGATGCAGGCATCCGTCGCATAAAATTTTTTTGCACTTACGCACAAAGGATAAAATAAGGTATTTATCATGCCACTGCTGGCTTTTGCAAAAGCGCTGACTTTTTTCTCCGGTATCGTGCCATTATGTTTAATAACATCTACTGTGTTCTTAATAATGATATCAGCATTTTTGACAATCTTAACCGCCTTCGCTCTTTCCGGGGCATTGAACATGGCGATATAATTCTCCGGCATGATTACTTCGGCACATCCCATATAAGTAAATTCCTTCTGTCCACAAAGCTGCTTCAAATATTTAGGTGTGTTTCCCATGCTGTCTCCACAGGTTGTTACAAAATAAGTACACTTGCTTCCTGTAAATGAAGTCTTCAAGATAAAATCCCTGAGAATCCTTGGCATCTGCCATGCATAAGTAGGATAAACAAATACAAAAGGCCTGGCTGAATGTATTTCTGAATAGTCGTTACCCCTGATATTTTCAAACAGGTTGACGATGTTATCCTCTAACTGCTCTCCAATTTTCTTTGCCACATATTCACTGTTGCCTGTTCCTGTATAGTATAATACCAAAATGTCTGCCTCCTGTTGGTTAGTCATGGGATGATTTTCTTTACTTCTAAAATCTATTTTGCCATAATCATCGTGACAAGTTCCTTTGTCAGCCCACAAATCTCTTCCACATATTTATACATCACCAGATATTAATTTTAGAATTTGTGAAATAATAAAGACATAGCATCCGCCATGCCCTGAATCTATCTATCAAATTCTATCAATAAACGCCGCATCTTAATCTTCCATTCCAAATGTCCGATATAACCACGCTCTACTATCCACCAACATATGTAAAATTCTTACAATTATTACCGAATTGTCCTCTGCCACATAATAAATTTTATAATTCTTATAATAATCCATACGAACACCCAAATCCGCCAATACTGGATCATCATCTAACTCATTACGCTCTGGAAAATTCTGTAGTTTGTTTATCTGTTTACGGATACCTTGTACTGTGTTGACTGCCGCAGAAGGATTTTTTAAATCAAATGCAATATAGTCAGCAGCAAACTCCAAATCCTGCTCTGCCAAATCAGATATTTCAATTTTATACTTTTGCATTCGTATACTTTTTCTCCAATCTGTCACAAACTGTGTTAAAATCCTTCGTCTTTCCTTCTCTTGCCTGCCTTATCCCATCCATCACACTCTGCCTTACTTCTATCTGCTGTTGTTCCAAGGTTTCCGCATAAATTTTCTTAACTGCAACTTCCATGCAATTTACCTCCTTCCAAATATAAAAACTCTGAATCCATTTCACTATTATTATATCCACTTTTTCATTTATTCACAACCTTCTTTTATCATTGGCATCCTATTTATTAATATCTCATCTTTGCACATACTGTTTCTACTGATGCGGTATAAAATAAGTTTTGGACTTACCAATCTTGAATATGACAATGAAGACATGAATGATATTATGATGTACTGTTCTATATGCCGCCATCTTGACTGCATATATTCTGTGTTTAGTTACCTGCAACAAGAGAATAAAATTTTCCTGTTCATGAAAACTCATAATAACGAAAACTCGTGATAAAGAGTATGTTTTTGTAGACATCGAACGGAAGAGATGGTAAAATAAGCCTGGTAACATTCAGACGGAGAAAAATACAGCATGGCATAGATGAGAGATAAGAATGGGCGGTTATATCTAACCTTCCCATGGCCATGAGGATTGCAAAAACCATACTGTCATTTACAGACGGACACAATGATTACTCTTGAATGAATTACATACGCAGCTGATGTTGGGTCAGCCTGCTTTTTGTGAGCAGGAGCATATAGAACCTGTGGAACATCATGCATCCTCAGGTTTTCATATTTTGGAGGTTGATGATGAAATCAAAAAGCACTTTATATAAAGGAGCCATTCTGCTGCTGATATTTCCCATCGCCCTGGCATGTTCGTCATGCGGGAAAGAAAATGCGGCAACGACTATGAACCTTATCAAGACAGAAGGTACTGTAGACGTGGATGATGCAAAAGGGAAATCACTTAAACTGATGGAAAACATGGGGCTATACAGCGGCTACGGTATCGGAACACAGTCAGAAAGCTATGCCTGGATTAACTTTGATGATGTAAAACTGTCAAAACTAAACCAGGACAGCAGGGTGTCGATTGAAAAAGACGGACGGAAACTGGAGATAGATGTTCAGTCGGGCAGCATATTCTTTAATATAACAGAGGCTCTTGGAGAAAATGAAAGCATGGATATCCGCACATCCACAATGACATGTGGTATCCGTGGCACCTGCGGCTGGGTCATGGCTAACGGGAGCACATCATGCCTGACCTTGCTTGACGGCACTGTGGAATGCATAATCCTTGTAGATGGCCAGGAAGAAACAGTCACTGTAAATGCGAAAGAATCCCTTATTGTTGACGAAGATGATGGAAATATCACCTATGAAATGGTTCCTCTTACATTTGATGATGTGCCTGAGTTTGTACAGGAAGAAGTGGTTAATGAGCCGCTCGCAATGGAAGAGAACTCAGATAGCAATGGAGAATCAGAGGAAAGCGGCACACAGACAGAGAATGATATTGAAATGTCATCTGACGATGAAGATTCATCACAGGAAGAACAGGGATCTGAAGCTGGAACAGATGAAGCAGTTCCTGGCAAAGAAATTGGCTTTTTTGATGCAACAGGTCTGTATGTTCTGGAAAATAATGGAAAGACAGACGAGGTGACATTAAGTTTGGAAGCCTATACTGATGATATCAATGGAGGGCCTCTCTGCATATACATTGGCCAATCAACCATGGTTTTTGACGGCGAATGGGTGTTAAGCGATGATGAAGATTCATTTCGTGACGGTGTGGTCTATAACGCTACAGACAGCAATGGTAATACACTGTCATTCGTATTGGATACCGAAGCCGCAGGAGTAACTATCACATCGGCAAATGATGGTTTCAAGAGTATTGAAGGACATTACGTAATTCAGAGCAGGTATGAGGCACCATAATTCAAAGTTCGAAAGTTCTTCAAGCGTAAGGATGCAAGCAGAACTATATGGATAAGCCGAAAGGGCCGTTGCAAAAGTAGAATCGCTACTGGCGTTATGGCCCCGTTTGCTCCCTTCTTAATACCCAAAGTAAGCTGTATATAAGCATCCCTTTTCCGATTAATCCTCCCACTGCAATACAGCGTAAACTGTGTAAACAACAGGATAATATTTATTACCGCCAACATGGCATCCAAACTGATAATCAAAATATTATTCTCCCGCTGCATTTTCATAAAATGTTCCTGTCTGCCCGTGATATGAACCGGCTGTATTTTTTCATCCGAGCTGCCTAGCTCAAGGCTCCCACCCTCCACTAGATTGACGCACAGCTTATATTGCAGTAAACCATGCTGTGCCGCCATCCGGAAATCATCATTATAATCTGCTTCCTGTATCAGAACCACTTCCCATCCGCCATCTGTAATTCCTTCTAATGATTTCAGAATATGCCTTGCATACATTACATCTTCATTTTGATTCATGAACTTTGTCATATCATCATATCTCTGTTCCGCAAATTCCAATACATAATCATAGGGACTATCAGAAAAGGCCATACTTATGTTTTCTTCCCATAACAGCACGATAACAACTATTAAAAAGATATTGATCCAGTTCATGATAGCATAAGCAGCCAGGGCCTTTGCATCATTCCTGTAGTAACTTCTTATCTCATTGATCAGCAGGAGGCTTTTCCTGCTTTTATCCCTATATCCCATAACAGCCGGAAACCAATATCCAAAAGAAAATACAGATAAGTACACACCGCAGACTGTAATAACTGTTGAAATGAGCGGCACAAGATCGGAGGGCTCCTTTGTCCATATGATCTTGTCGATTAAAAGAATAAGGTTCCCGATAACTACCAAAACCAGACCGACTGCTGCCATGACCTTCGGTCTGCCACTCCTTTTCATTTTCGCTTCACGCCCATTGACAATATCAAGAATGTCTTTACATTTTAATACCCTGTGATTCCATATGATTCCCACATAACAGATAAAAATCATAATCAGAATAACCGCTAACAATAACGGTATGGAAATATCCTGCAAAATAGTTTTTCCTGTATGGATCACACCTTTCATCAAATAATATCTTACTCTTTACACAAACTATTTTTAATTCTTCTCATTATTACCAAATATTTATGCATTCATGGTATAATCGTCTCATTAAGTTACGGAGGTATGACCATGAATTTTTCAACCTTATCAGACTGTCATAAACAATTGCAAGATATTCTCGTAATCGGGAAAACTATCGAACGGGATGACCGGAAATACCACATTCTCGGTATGACTTTATCTGATGAAGCAAACCTCTATATCATCGAACCATACGATAGGCTAGAACCCATAAACAGAAAAGGCATCCGCAACCACAGACGGATATTAAAAGAACACGAGGGAAGAAACTGCTGTTATTTACATTGCAGCGAATTTTATCTTGGCGATGCAAAACTGCAGGTACAGGGCGGCACGAGCGGTTCCTTAGAATACTCCTTAGAGGATTATGGAACAATCCAGCTCTTTCTTGACATGATGAGTGCCGGATGGACGGTTCCGGAATGGCTTAAAGATACTGATTGGACCGACCTGCAGATGGTGACGCTGCATATTGCGAATATAGAAAAGCTGCCTGACTATTCACCAGCCATGCCTATAACTATAACCCACCGCCCGGATCCCACTCAGCATATACTTGAAAAAACCATCGTTCTGAATGTAGGCAAAAGCCGCTCATTTTCCTTTACGGATGATAATGGAGATAATGTGCAGTGCCATATCAATACTATAACGCTAATTGATGTGTGGAAAAATACAGAAGAAGAACTCAGTGATCCCAAACTGTCAGAAAGATTTTCCCCAGAACAGTTAGAACAGTTACAACAAGTAAGAAAGAAAAGTTACGAAACATTGGAGCAGTGCTGCCCGAAAGGGATGTGCTATATCGGCATAGAATATGAATGCAGCAAAAATTATGATCTGGTATTCCACTCCAAACAATATTTGACATCACGCCCGGAAATACACCAAGGAAGTTCCAGTTTTCTTATGATGCGCTTAAAGCCCGATCAGGAAACAGGAACGCACGGCCTTCCGTTAAAAGGCTGTGTGATACAGACGCCGTTCTCCCCGGATACTACCAAAATTCCTGCGGAACTATTTCTGTACTACAAAAGAATAAATGCATGGACAGAAACAGTTCCATCTTAACAGGAAGGCGGCATTCTTATTTATAAATGCTTATCATATTTTCCATATATATGGTTGACATCTTTAAAAACCATAAATGCTCCCAGATTCCTTTCCGAAATCTCATGTTCTAAGGATCTTGCTTCGTGTTTAGACAATGCAGAATAGATTACGTTTACCCCTTCATGGGAATAGCTGCCCTCACCTCTCATGATAGTAGCAGAGCGGTTATATTTTCTGATTATCTCCTCGATCTCTTTTTTTGCCTTTGTGATGACCATTACTTCTACGTTCACGTTCTGCAAATGAACCCGGTCAGTAACATAAGAAGAAACCGCTACATAAACAAGGGAATATATAACTATTTTGAGATCGTACAGCAATGCACATCCCATATATACAGCTACGTTTATCATAAGGGCCAATTTCCCCACACTAAAGGAGTTCTTCTTTTTCATCATGTACAACCCCAGCACATCCTGCCCTCCTCCTGAACCACCTTCCCTGAGAGTCAGGCCGACTCCATATCCGCAGATCACACCCCCGATCAGTGCCGATGCCAGAGGCTCATCCCCAAGTATCCGGATGTCTGTTGGTATAAATGTTAAAAAGATTGTCTGCATAGTGACGCAGATAATCGTAACAACAAAAAATTTCTTCCCAAGTTCCTTCCATGCGATAAAAAAGATAGGTACGTTGATCATATAAAAAACAATGCCCGCTATGTCTATCCCCTTTATAGGAAGTCCCAGCAGATCGACCAGCAAAGTCCTTACCAGCTGGCCAATTCCCAGAAATCCTCCGCTGTACAAATTAGCCGAAACAATAAATAAGTTCATTCCTCCTGCAAAGAATAAGGTTCCGAGTACTGCCAGAAACAATTTCCTGCATTCTTCTACTTTACCATTCACTTTATAACCAGGCTCCTTTCACAGAACATTCCCGTCTCAACCAGGCATATCAATCCTCAATGGGCTTTTATCATAATTTGCACTCTTAGCCGCAACTTTTTCTTTCATTAAAGTCTGAAGCGGATGCTTCTCCCAGCGATGAAGCTGCTGCGTCACTTCAAAAGATAACATCTGGAAAAACGGAAGGAAGCAAAGCGGTGTCAAATCTTCCCGCAGCTCAAAAGGAACGCAGAAAACTCCTTCGCCCGCATATTCCTCCCTGTTCGTGACAAGTATTGCCCTATCCGTAACAATCCTCGTGTAGTAAAAAATTTCATCCACCCGATCCGATGCGCAGCCACCATCAATAAAGAAAACCGTATAGTTGGGGGTTAACTGCAGATTCGGTCCATGTATATATTCTTCCAGTTCATACCAGATTCCCGGCACCTGAACCGTTTCCCCGATCTTTAACGCCCCTTCCATCGCAGTACCAATATTGGCGCCGCATGCACATACATAAGCATTCTGCATGGCTGTCAGAACAGCGATATTCTTTTCAAAGAAATCCGGGAAAGCTTCTCTCACCTGCCTATGGACAACCGGAACCTTTTCCAGCTCTTTTTGAATACTTTTATATTCCTGCTCTGTCAAAATATGCTTTTGCCATGCAGCCTCCAATGAAAATATCATCAGGAACAGTGCCAGCGCATTCACGCCTTTTGTCACATATCCTACAGTTTCCAATCCAACGCCAAAATCTATCAGCAGATCTGCATCCTTTCTGATATCACTTTCCAGATCGCCTGTCAGTGCAATTGCCTTGCGCTCCAGTGAATGCATGACCCGCAAAGCTTCCATCGTATTCTTGCTGTATCCGGATTGTGATATGGCGATGACCATATCACAATCCGGCACATTATGCTCGGCATGAACAAACTGAAAAGGGGTGATCAGTTTTATCTGACATTTCAAACACTGCTGCATAAACATCCTTGCACACGCTGCCCCATTATGGGATGACCCGGAAGCAACGATCCAAATATTTTCATAGCTGCCGCCTAAATACTCTCCGACTAACTTTTCTGTCAGTTCTTTGCCGTTTTTTATGTTTTCTTGCATCATTGCGGTAGTTTCTGTCACATGATCCAACATCGTTTTTCTATCCATACCGATCCAGCCCTTCTATATTCCAAGTATTCCAGTCAGGCTTCCGATTATCCCAATGACAAGGATCATAAGCAACGCCACCGTAGTCTTCAACTTTTTCTTGGTCACAAGCCAATAGATGAAACCGGTAAACAGCAGCGGGATGATTCCCGGAATGATCCCGTTCAATATATCCCCGATGATGATCGCACTGTCTCCCTCCCCATAGCTCAACGGTATATTTACCGTAACCATGGTGGCGATCATGGCTCCTATCGACATCAGACCGACTATTGCCGCCCCATATGTAACTTTATCCATCAAACCGCCCTGCTGCATTTTGGTCAGGAAGCCCGCCCCAAGCTTATAGCCTCCCATCATACAGATATAACGCAGGATAATATGTGGGATATTGAAAATAAGCAGAAACAGGATCGGGCCGAGTATGTTCCCCTGCAGCGCCAGTGAAGTGCCGATTCCGGTGGCGATGATCCTGAGCGTGCCCCATAACAGAGAATCCCCGATCCCAGCCAGCGGTCCCATCAATCCTACTTTTACGTTATTAATGGATGATGTGTCAAAATCCTCCTGCGTAGAATTCTGTTCTTCCATTGCGCTGCTGATGCCAAGGATCAGTGTTGACACGTGGGGTGTTGTGTTAAAAAACTCCAAATGTCTCTGCAAAGCTTCCGCTTTCTCTTCCGGCTTATCTTTATAAAGCTTTTCAAGGATAGGAACCATCGCAAATCCGTATCCTAAATTCGCCTGCCTTTCATAATTCCAAGTCCATTCCATTGTAAAGGAACGCCAGAACACTTTCATCAGATCTCTTTTATTTAAAACTTTTGTCTCAGAAGTCGTCATCTTCATCACCTCCTGCTAACGCCGTTGACACCTGTGCCGGCTGGATCCCTACGATGATCAGCGCAGTCACTACTCCCAATAATGCAATTCCGGTTACCGGAATATTCAGATAAACCGCCAGAAGGAATCCAAGAAACAAAAATACTGCATTTTTCTTGTTAACGATCATACTCGCCAGTATTGCAAAACCGAGAGCCGGCATTAATCCGGTCGCAATGGTAAGTCCGTTCTGGACAAATGAGGGGATCGCATTCAACACCGTTGACATTACCGTATTTCCAAGATAATATGCGGTTGCCACGAACACACCGAGTGGAAGATTGAAATACAGAAATCCGCCAAGCATATGCATCCTCGATACCCCTTCCCCATTTCCTTCCTTTGCATATTGGTCTGCCTTATGCACAAAGTAAGGCAGGATAAATATTTTGCAGGCATTTTTTAATATCAATGCCAGTGACGCAACCGGTATGCCGATCGTCAAAGCTACTTCCGGCGAATTGCCTGACGCCAGCGTCAGTGCCGCCCCCAGGACACCTCCCGAGATCATTTCCGGCGGGATCGCACCGCCTACGGAAAATGCACCAATAAAAGCAAGTTCCATCATCGCACCGATAATGATGCCCGACTTTACATCTCCCATGACCAGTCCTGTCAATGTACACATGACAATAGGGCGGTCAAGAAGACCAGTACCTGCCAAAAATGTCGCATTCCCTATCATTGCTACCAAGCCTAGCAAAATAGCCTGTAACATAAGTTTCCCTCCTCTCGTTTGTTAAATCACATCTTTTGCCATTATCTTTGTATCACTCGGAACCTGTCTGATCTCTACTTCCAAACCAGATTCGATCAATTCTTTTAACTTATTTTTTTCATCCTCTGTGACAAAAACCGCCTTGGAGATCTGTGTCGTATTCTCTCTTGATTTAACCCCGCCCAGCGTAATGCTCTTGATCATTCCGGTTTCTTTTGCAAGAAAATATACGTCATCCACGGATTCAACAACAATAAACAAATGATATTTGTCCGTGACTCCTGATTTCAGCGCCTTTACCGAATCCTCAAGATTTTTGATCACAAGTTTTGTATTCTGGGGTTTCGCAAGCTTAATACCCGCCTTCCTTACTTCGTCTCCAGGTACACTGTCATTTGCGATCAAAATACAGTCACTTCCCAGAATCTGGTTCCACGCCATTGCTACCTGCCCATGCAACAAACGATGATCCACTCTCACATTAACGATCATTACCTTCTCCTTTCTAAAACTCCTCGTCTTCTCCCTGCTGGTTTTCAAGTACAATATCACTGCAAAAATGCACGATATCCGGAATTATTTCTTTTATTTCATTCTCTACATCCACGGCATTATCTGCAGATACCATAGCCGCTGCCGCTGTGATGACCAGTGGCAGGCTCATGCCGCTGATCAGTCTCATATTGGGCCTGTCCAGATATTTCATAAACTCATTGTTAATACTTCCCCCGAACAGATCTGTACAGACGATCCAATTTTCTTCCGGTTTCATTTCATCCATGAAATATTTAACTCTGGGCGCTACGCTATCTTCTCCGTCAACATAGGCGCAAAGGACTTCCACACATTCCTGCTTCCCCATGATCAGTTCCAGTGAAGAGAGCATACCAGCGGCAAGATTTCCATGGGATGCCAGTAACATTTTAACCATTTTCTCTCCTTTCTTTCTTGATTATTTTTTTCTATGTTTCTATAATGTAACTATATTTCAGGAGGTGCCTATGGTGCAAAATCATTCCGCCAAGTATATTTATGACATTATCCGAAGTAGTATTGAAAACGGAATATATGCTTATGGACAGCCAATTCCACCGGAGCGCACACTGGCTGACCTTTATCTGGTCAGCCGCATGACGATACGAAAGGCAACAGACCTCCTTGTCAACGAGGGGCTTCTCTACCGTAAGCAGGGAAAAGGCACTTTCGTGTCACTCCCCCGGCTTCATGCATCCAACGCCATTACATCCACCAAAAAGTATCTTGAAGATAATGGTTTGCAGCCTTCCACCAATGTATTTTTCACCGGCATGCGCGAGGCTGGCTACAAATACGGCTCCATATTCCAGATAGATGAACACGCCCAGATATATCAGCTTTTCCGCCAGCGCCTTGGGGACGGCGTACCTTATACGATCGAATATACTTACCTTCCCTTAAGCTATGTACCAAATATTACAGATTATGATTTTGCCCATGCTTCCCTCTATCAATGCCTGAAAGATAACGGAATCGCTTTAAGCCACAGCCACCAGACGCTGGATCTGGTCCTGGTAAACCAGCCTCAATCCACATTGCTGTCTGTTCCTGACGGGACAAGCACATTTATGCGCAAATCCACAATTTATGATATAAATGACCGTGCTGTTGAATATACCCTGTCCTATTCGATTGCCGAAAAATACGTATTTAAAATATCCTAAAGGAGTTTACATGAACCCTTACCTGCATCTTGCCGCTGACCGCGCCGCCGAAGAAATTGAAAATTATATCATCACAAACCGGTTGCAGCCTCATGATCGTCTTCCTTCCGAACGGAAATTTTCTGAAATGTTAGGCATTAACCGCATCACTTTCCGCGAGGCCATAAAAAGGCTGGAAAACGAACATCTGCTTTATAGCCTTAAGGGCAGTGGGACTTATATAGCCCCTCACAAGCTCCGAACCAACACCGGGGTTAATTTTTCCTTCCATTCCTACTGTAATGCAAATGGTTACAAAAGTTCAAGCAAGGTTTTAAACATATACCAAACAATCGGAACCCCATTTATCTGCCAGAAATTAAACATCCCTACGCATTCCTCTATCTACGTTTTAAAGAGGATCCGCTATATAGATTCCAATCCGGCAATGCTTGAGACCACCCACATTGCCGAATCGTTATGCCCCGGCCTGAACCGATTTGATTTTGACCAAGGATATCCCTCATTATTTGAGTTATTATCCAATGAGTACCATATCTATCCGCAGAAAACCAGCTACTCCTTGGGTATGACTTATGCTGACACCGATACATCCCTGCACTTGAATCTTAAAAAGGGAAGCCCCCTGTTCTATTTCAATGTGACAACATCTACAGAGAACAACCAGGTCATCGAGTACTGCCAGACCTTAAAACGTATGGATTTCTTTGGAATCAACAGCGACTTATATCCCTGAGCTTTCCAGATGACCGATCACCTCAAACAAATCCCTGCAGACGCATTCACACAGCATTTCTATCTCTTCGGATGGTTCTGTAAGATCTGGGATCATGATCACCTGGCACCCTGCCGCATAGCCAGCCTTTATTCCATTGACGGAGTCTTCCAATACCACACATTCGGCAGGCTCAACATCTAACATAGCTGCTGCTTTCCGATAAATTTCAGGATGCGGCTTTCCCAACGTTACTTCATCACCACATATCATACTATGGAAGACATCCCTTATCCCTGCGATATGTAAAAGTCGTTTGGCCATCTGCCGGTTCGTGCTGGTTGCCAAGCAGTACCTCAGTTTTTTCTTTATAAGGTACTGATGGAGTTCTTTAAAACCGGGCTTTATTCCCAATCCTTCCTTTTGGAAAATCTCCCATATGATCTCTCTATATCTGTCTCTGAATTTTTCCAGCGGAAAATCCTTTCCAAATTCTCCATAAATCATCTGTGCAAAAAGCCCGCCGTTCACTCCCCTTGTCTTTTTCAAAAAATTCTCGTCAAGGGCATATCCAAAGGAACTTCCTGACATTACCATTGCCCTGTCATATACGCGTTCTGAATCCAGGATCAACCCATCCATATCAAATAAAACCGCTTCCATATTCTAATATTCAAATTGCCTGTAATAGCGGCGGATGTCCAGATCATGCCCGGTATTCGCTTCAAAATGCTTCCCAAGCCTTCCGATCAGGAGCGCTGTACTTATGATCGGCGCTACCATAGGCATAAATTTCTCATCCAGCCCCGGCATCATATAATCCATAACATCGATCACTACCAGATCGTCCGTATATGTCTCCAAAAACTTCTGCGCCCTGTCATCCAGTTTTCTGCATGCACCTGTCCCCTTTACAAGGAACACGCAGGTATCCTTTTCTACCAGTTCCAATGTTCCGTGGAAAAACTCGGCACTTGTCACCGACTTTGTCTTCAGCCACTGCATTTCTTCCAATACACACATCGAGAACAAGTATACCTCTCCCCAAAGTTCTCCGCCGCCTACCCACATCATATAATCCCTTGCGTGGTATTTCTTGGCTATTTCGGATGCGATCGGATCAAACTTGGTATGCGCCTCTACAAGGGTATCCGGCAGTTTCTTAAGCTGTTCCATAAATTCGTCATACTCATCAAAATCGCCATTGCATTTGAGCAGCCCATAGAACAGACCGAACATTGACAGATACTCATACTCCACACCCTTGAACACTACCAGCGGCAGGTAATAGTCGCTCAATCTTCCCAAGGGGGATTCCTTATCGATTACCATGGAGGCAATTCTGATTCCCTGCTCTTTACACCACTTTGCCGCCGCAACAGTCTCCTTTGTATCTCCTGATTTAGAGCCCATGATGACCAATGATTCCCTCGTCAACTGACTATGGCCTGTCAGCACGATCTCACCTGCATGCTGCACATAAACCGGAATCTTTGTTTTCTGTTTCGCGATCTCTGCAAAATGGAGCATCATTGCCATTGTTCCGCCAACTGCAATAAAGAATATATTGCTATACCCATCCTTGGTAATCTCCTCGGCATAAGCGGCTCCTTTTTCAATCAAAGCAATCTGACCTGTCAGATTTTTCCTGTAATCAGCTTCATCAAATTTAATCATTTGGAAATCCTCCTTTTGTTTAATAAATTGGTTTGCTGGTTTATTGTTTGAACACCTTAAATATATATGCATTTTGTATAGTTGTCAACACATATTTTCCATATTTATCGGCACTTAATCCTATTTATTCAAAATTATACTATACCAATTTTATCAATATTTCATATCATGTTATACCAATTTTATCTTTCCTCCCATTTCAATTGATTTACCGCTTATACCATTTTTTTCTTGAATCTATACCATGTATGCAAATATTTTTCTCAGCAAGCTTAAGCCTCTGGCTCCCATATATACAGAAAGACCCGGAAGGGAGTTTTCTGCACTCCCTTCCGGGTCTGGTGATCGATCCGCCTCTATATTTTATTTGTGAACCATACCGGTCGCCTCACCGAGTTCTTCCCCGCCGTGCATCTCTTGCAGCTGTTTCCTGTCATTCTCCTTCAGATTGCGGTAGATCTCTAACCCGCCTGCTTCTGTTCAAAATAGTACTGCAGTTCCTGTTATTAGACAGCAATGTCTTTCCGGCAGTATTTCAAATAAGCCGCGGCGATACCAGCCGCCCCCAATGTCAGGCCGAAGGCCACCAACCTGCCGTCCAGGCATCCGTCCGCCACGATATCTGCCCCTTCACAATAACCAAAGGGCGTAATATATTTCAAAAACTCCGCCGCTTCCGTAATATTAGCCACCAGGTTCAGGAAATACATCATTGCCGCGATTCCCAGTCCGGCTCCTGCACTGCCCTTTCTCATAAAGGCGGAGACTCCGAAGCAGATTCCTGCCAGTTCTATCTGCAGCAAGAAATAGGACAGATGAAACAGATTCAATTCTTTCCAGGGAATCTCCTCCCCGACCGCCGCGATGCACCCCGTTGAGAGCACATAGATGATCAGATTCATGATCACGATCTGTACGAAGACCGCCAGCAGCTTCTCTGTTACGATCCGCCGACGGCTGACGGGATGGGTCAGCAGGAATTCCCCTGTCCGGTCCTTCTCCTCCTTGCTGAGCATTCCCACCGCACAAAGTGATGCAAAAAATGCTCCGCCCAGTCCCAGCACATTTCCGCACTCGATGGCATAGAAACCGATCAACGTGCCGAAGTTCAACCGGTCCATGCCGAATGCTTCCGTAAACGATCCCATAGAAGCAAACACGTCGCTAACTCCCTCCATCTGCCCCTTCATCTCCGGAAAGAGACAGATACAGATCGCCAGAAGGGCGCCGATCGAGCCCGTCCAGATTATGAGTGAAAGTTTTCCCTGCCGCAGTTCATGTTTAATCAGTGTCATCGCCTGTCACCGTCCTTTTCTTCAATATATGACTTTCTAAACACTCACACCCTACTTCTCGTAAAAATGCATGAAGATCTCTTCCAGATCCGGCTCCGACACCGAAAGATCCACGACATCTCCTGCTGCCAGTACCTGCAGCAGCGCCTTCATCTCGCCGTTGTAAAGGAAGCTCACTACTCCCTCTGCTTCCTTCCTATCCCGTATCCCGGCCAATCCCTCAAGCGCTGCACTGCCGTGGATGTTCACCCGTCTGGCATTCGTCTGGGAGAGCGCTTCTACACTGTCGCAGACAATGATCCTTCCTGCCCGGATGATGGCAGCGCGGGTACAGTTGCGCTGGATCTCCGACAAGATATGACTGGACAGGAACACCGTCACGCCTTGCTTATTCCGCTCCCGCAGGATTTCAAAGAACGCCTTCTGCATCAGTGGGTCAAGACCACTGGTAGGTTCATCCAGGATCAACAGCTGCGGCTCATGCTGTAGCGCACAGACAATAGCCACTTTCTTCCGATTGCCGAAAGAAAGTTCATCCACCTTCCGTCCCGTATCCAGCTGCAGCCGCTCACAGAGTCCGGCCGCTACATCCCGGCAATCCTTTTTTCTCAGATCTGCGGAAAACTTCAATACGTCCCGTACCCGCATCCCGGAATGGAACATGGCTTCGGAAGGCAGGTAGCCGGTTCTTGCCAGTATCTTTTCTTTCTCCTTCTCGATATCGAATCCCAGCACCGCCGCGTGGCCGCCCGTAGGGCGGATCAGTCCCAATAACGTCCGGATCGTGGTGGACTTGCCCGCACCGTTCGGCCCGATGAATCCGAAGAACTCCCCTTCCGCCACCGACAGGCTGATCTGCTCTATGCCGCGGGCTTTTCCATAATATTTCGACAAATTCTCTATCCTGATCGCTTCCATATCTCCTCCATTCCAAAGCGTTAAACTCCCGATCGTTGATTCTCTCACTGCCTGCGCAGATAGATACTCTTCCAGAACTCCAGCAGCTTCCCAAAATCTTTCTTCATCTGATCGATATTCACCTCTCCCCGTTGGGTCATCTCCCAGAGATATCCCTCCGATGCCCAGTACATCTCCCGATACATCATCGGGATATCCAGCCCGGGGATAAACTGTGCCGGATCAAAATTGATCCGTGCCTTATCTGCCTTCAGGTTAAAATACCTATGGTAACTCTCCTGCACGGCGGCATTGATCTCCGGATCCTTCTCATAGAATGCCCTGATCGCAAAATTCGCCATATCCGGATACAGACGGATGATCTCCAGTTTCACCTCCATGCCCCGTTCCATGCTCTCAAACAGCCCTTTTTGACTATAACAGTCATATCTGGTCAGGTATTCAATTGTCAATTTCGCACAATTGTCCCACAGATACAGATACAACTCCTTTTTATTATGAAAATAATGGAACAGTAATGACTTGCTGATCCCGGCAGCCTGTGCAATCTCACTCATGGGACTGTTCTTATAAGAATTCTGGGAAAACACCCGGTACCCTGCGTTAAGAATCGCCTTCTGTTTTTCTTCCGGCAGAGAGAAGAACTTTCCGTTCATGCCGTCACCTCCGTTAACTGTCTGGTCAATAACAGGATATATCCGTTGACCGATTTTGAGAAGACCCTATCGCCGTCTCTTTCATCCATACTATCTACAGCCCGCCGTACCCATACTTCTCCCGAAACTTTTTCGGCGTCTCCCCGGTATACTCCCGAAACTTCTTCGTAAAATAGCTCTGGGAAGAAAAAGCAAATGCCGCACTGACATCCGCGCAGGAACAATCGGAATCCAGCAGCATATTCTCCGCCGCCCGCAGTTTATTCTCCATGATATAGTCCGAGAGCGTCCTCCCTGTCTCCTTCTTAAACAATACCGACAGATAATCCGGATTCCTGTGCACCTGCCCGGCAATCTCCGCCACACTGATGGGACGGTTCAGATGGCGGGATATGTAATTCATGCACTGCATTACCGTCTTCGAGTAGACTTTCTCTTTCTTCAGATCCGCCATATAGTTGGTAAAATATTCCACGGCTTCCAAGTGCAGATTCCGCACCTCTTCAATCGTCTTACACTTGTCCATCTGCTGGATATAGTAATCGCTGGACGTATAGGCCGTTTCGCTGTTCATGCCCCCGGTGATGGCAAAGCGGATGATCAGCGTTACGGACGCCACAAACAAGTATTTCATATTTGTCAAAGGATCATCCGACAAGTGTCCCTGTCCCCCTGCCCTGAACTTTCTGCGTGCCTCCTCCAGAGCCCGCGAGTCTCCGTCTCGCACATACCGGTACACCCGGATCTCTTCCTCATAATCGCTGTGCCGGAAATCATTCTCCCGGTTCACGAATTCCATATAGGAAACCTGCTCTTTTACTTTTCTCTTCATGCCTGTCCCACGTCTTTCCGGACATAAATGCCCTGATAGATATCTTCCTTATACCTGCCAAAATCCTATATAAGAATAGTATCATTTTTCTCGGAAAATTAATATCACATTTTCCTTTTTTGTCATACCATTTTCTTAATAAAATATACATGATGCCAGGGTCAAAAGGTCATGTATGACATGTTTGCATGTCAATACATGACTTTGGGACCCGAAAAAATATGAAAAAGTAGCCCGATAGGGCGGATTTTGAATGTTTTTAGGATTGCGGGAGCATGAAATGCGGAGCAATCCGTAGGCATCAGGGGGCAAAAAACCTTTTGACCCCAGCATCATATACACAGAAAGGAATGGTACAAGACATGAACAAGAAACTGAAAGCAACCAGCCTGCCCGGCAGACCTACCCAGGATGCAGCGCCCTATGAAGCCGCTCACCGCAAGACGGCCAGAATAGCGGCTGAGGAAGGTTTCGTTCTCCTGAAGAACGAACATGGCGTCCTGCCTGTGGCCAAAGGTTCCAAGCTGGCTCTCTACGGCGCAGGCGTATCCAATCCCATCAAAGGCGGTACCGGATCCGGCGACGTCAATGAACGCGACGTGGTCAGCATCTACGACGGCCTGAAAGCAGCCGGTTATGAGATCACCAGCGAAGCATGGGTGGAGAGCTTCCGCAAACAATACGAGCAGTCCCGTATCGACTGGCGTCAAAAGGTCTGGGAACAATTCGACAAGGCTGGCGGCGATTCCGTGGCACAGTTCCACATCTATGCTGCCTCCCAGTACACCATGCCTGCAGGCGACCTGCCGGAGAAGACCGATGCAGACACGGCCGTATATGTGATCAGCCGTATCGCAGGCGAAGGTGCCGACCGCTTCGCCAAAGAGAGCGACTACTACCTGAACGATAAGGAGAATGAGATCTTAAAAAGCATCTGCGACATGTACAAGGACGTGATCCTGCTGATCAACTCCGGCGGCGTGATCGACCTGTCCTTCCTGGATACTTATACAAATATCTCCGGCGTAATACTGATTTCTCAGGCCGGCATGGAGACCGGAAACGCCGTTGCCTCTGTCTTTACCGGTGAGGTGACCCCCAGCGGCAAACTGACCGATACCTGGGCTTACAAGTATGAGGATTACCCGAATGCCGAGACTTTCTCGCACAACAACGGCAACGTAAATACCGAGAAGTATGAGGAAGGTATCTATGTGGGCTATCGTTACTTTGACACCTTCCAGGTGCCCGTACGCTATCCCTTCGGCTATGGCCTGTCCTACACGGACTTCTCCATCACCGCGCATAAGATCGTCATGTCCACAACCGATATCGTAACGGTTACCGTCAACGTACAAAACACCGGCAGCAGTTTCAGCGGCAAAGAGGTTGTGCAGGTCTATGTTTCCTGCCCGCAGGACAAGATGGAAAAGGAATACCGTCGGCTGGCA
Source organism: uncultured Lachnospiraceae bacterium (assembly GCA_947175055.1). Lineage (GTDB taxonomy): Bacteria > Bacillota > Clostridia > Lachnospirales > Lachnospiraceae > UBA3282. The sequence continues at coordinate 19,418 of CAMWLJ010000024.1, forward strand.
GGGTTTGCCAAGACGGATCTGCTTGCACCCGGCCAGTCTCAGGAACTGTCCATCGAGATTCCTCTCTACACGCTTGCGTCCTACTGCACGAAGACCCCCGGCTGGGTACTGGAAAAGGGCGCTTACGGTCTTTTCACCGGAAACAGCATCGAGAATGCTTCTCTGTCCGGCATCGTAACTCTGGAGGAAGATGCCCTTCTCGTAAAGACAGAGCACATCTGCCCGCTGCAGGATGCGCTGGAAGAGCTTTCTGCACCCGCAGAAGCCGTAGCAGCACGGCGCCGGGAATGGCTTGCCAAAGCCGATCAGGTGCCCGCCCTTACCGTAGCAGCATCCGCATTGCAGACCTCCACCGTTGTCTACGGCAAAGAACAGGATAACATCGCCCCCGAAGTACGGGAATTCGTAGATTCACTGAGCACAGACCAGCTAGTACTGTTAGCTACCGGCGATCCGGGCAAAAGCCAGAATGCCAGCGACGAGCAGAAGGAAAGTGCTCTCGGCGCGGCAGGTATCTCCGTTCCCGGCTCTGCCGCCCAGACAAGCAGCTGTGCGCTCGCAGATAAGAATCTGACCCCCATCGTCCTCGCGGACGGCCCGGCAGGACTGCGTCTGCTGCAGCGTTACCCGGTGGTAAACGGTGAGATCAAACCTGTTCCTTTTGAGATGAGCATCGAACACGGCTTCCTTGCCAGAAATGTAGATCTGGAAGGTGCGGAATTCTACTATCAGTTCTGTACCGCCTTCCCTATCGGCACACTCCTTGCCCAAACCTGGGACAAAGAGGTGATGCACGCAGTCGGCAAAGCCGTAGCAGAAGAAATGAACGAGTTCTACGTAACGCTCTGGCTTGCGCCGGGCATGAATATCCACCGCAATCCGCTGTGCGGACGTAACTTCGAGTATTACTCCGAAGATCCGCTGTTGTCCGGTAAGATGGCCGCTGCCATGACCGACGGCGTACAGTCTGTATACGGCTGCGGCACCACCATTAAGCATTACGCCTGCAATAATCAGGAAGACAACCGTATGGGTTCCGACTCCGTCATCTCCGAGCGTGCCCTGCGCGAGATCTATCTGAAAGGCTTCGAGATTGCCGTCAAGGAAAGCCAGCCCATGTCCATCATGACAAGCTACAACCTGATCAACGGCATCCACGCCGCCAACAACTACGACCTGTGCACTAAGGCTGCCCGCAACGAGTGGGGCTTCAAGGGCGTGTTCATGACCGACTGGACCACTACCCACAACGGACCGGACTGCACTGCTTCCGGCTGTATGCGCGCCGGAAACGATCTGGTAATGCCCGGTATCCCCGGCGACCACGCAAATATCCACGCCGCGCTTGCCGACGGCAGTCTGCCCATAGAGCAGCTGAAACTGAGTATCGCCCATCTGGTAGATATCGTATGGAAGTCCAACAGATACGAGAACTGATCTGTTTCATGAATCCTTTATGCAGAACAGCAGCCACCTGATCACTCAGGCCGCTGCTATTCTGTTTGTAGTATTTATAGAAATTTAAAAGGGAATCTAGATCCGGATCACTGCTTTCACAACATCCGCCTTATTATTCACACTGTAATCCATCGCCTTCTGCGCCTCATCCAAATCGAAGATATCCGTCACGATACCCTTCAGGTTCACCTTACCTGCTGCCACCGCCTCGATCGCCATCGGGTAGATATGCCGGTACCGGAAGATCGTCTTGAAGGTCAGTTCCTTGTCCAGAGCCAGACTCATCGGCAATGTCATCTCACCGCTCTTGCTGTAGCCTACCAGCACGATCGTTGCACCCTTCTTGGTCATATGCATGGTCTGCACGGTGGTGATCTGTGTTCCCGCCGTTTCGATCGCCAGATCACATCCCCTGCCCTCCGTCAGCTTCATGACCTCTGCCACCGCGTCCACGCTGCTGCCGTTGATCACGCCGTCCGCACCCAGCTCCAATGCTTTCTGCAGACGTTTCTCAAGAACATCCACCACATACACCTTCGATACACCCATCGCCTTCAGCGCCATCATCGTCACCAGGCCGATGCAGCCCGCACCCATAACGACTGCCGTCTGTCCTGCCCTTGCGCCTCCCTGCATGGCCGCGTGGAATCCCACTGCCAGCGGCTCGATCAGCGCGCCTTCCATAGTACTCACATTGTCCGGCAGCTTAAAGCATAAATCCGCCTCATGGGCTACATATTCCTGGAAAACGCCATCCACCGGCGGTGTCGCAAAGAAGACCACATCCGGACACAGATTGTAGCGTCCCGTCTTACAGAATTCACAGTGGCCACATGTCTTACCCGGCTCCAGCGCAACCCTGTCGCCGACCTTCAAATGCTTCACATCCTTACCGACTTCCACCACTGTACCGCCCGGCTCGTGTCCCAGCACGAAAGGCGGCTTCACGATAAAGTCACCGATCGCTCCTGACTCATAATAGTGCAGATCACTGCCACAGATTCCAATGTACTCCAGCTTTACCAGTACCTCGTCGTCCTTCACCTGTGGAATCTCCCGCTCCTCGATGCTGATCTTGCCGATATCATGCATTACCGCAGTTTTCATTGTCCCTTGCATAGCACTCTCTCCTTTGGATGATTTAATATATTTTTGCTTTTACACACACTTTATTAAATAGTTTTATTATGTTGCTAATTTTTATATTATACCGACTCGTCGCTCCTGTCAATCTTATTTTCAAAAATCCATTATTTCCGTGATATTAGACAACATACCTATTCTGTTTTTGTGAAAAATGCTAATTGAGATCCCGTGTCCCTGCCGGTCCTGCACCTTTCGTAACTATTCAGCCTTCGGCTTCCTAGTTACTGAATCCAGCCTATTCCAGATTTGCCTTCTGCAAAGAGGCCGGATTCTTCTCAACCTTTATGCGTTCTCACGGCCTTTGCAGTAAATGCAAAGACCTGGGTCGAACTGTTACCACTTTTCTCCTATATCTGACTCACAAATGTCTCGATCACTTTCAACGCTGCGCCCAGTGCGGCCGCTGCCACCTTATAGTCGCACACTTTCACATAAGGCTCCTTTTCTCCAAAGGTATTCCTGTCCACAACTTTATCCCACAGTTCCTGAAGATGCGTCCCCATGCAGCTCCCTACATAGCCCCCCAAGACAATATCGCAATCCAGGACCATGTGGATATTATTGACGGCGATAGCTAGATAGTCTGTATAGGCATCCCATATATTTGCCGCCTTTACATCTCCCTGATCTAACAGTCTAAAAAACTGTTCCAGCTTTCCGTCCGCCGCCTCAGACAAACGCCATGCAGCACAGTAAGCATCCAGGCATCCCTTTTTCCCACAGTAGCATCTTTCCCCGTCGATAACTACTGTCATATGGCCCACTTCTCCGCACCGGAAATTCCTGCCCTGTATCAATTCATTATCACTAAAAACGGCTCCGCCTACCGTATTGCTCAAAGACAGATAAAAGAAATGCTCTGCTTCCTCGTTCTGGATTCCTTCCGCATAGGCTCCCGCATTTGCATCATTCAGGAAGAAACTAGGATAAGCAAAAAACCGGCCCACCGAGGCAAAAGGAATCGCCTCCACACCCAGTATATGAGAATACGTTATCAATTCCTTATCCAAATCTATGATCCCGGGAAAAGATATCCCTATGCCTAAAATCTTATCCCTGTCAGCGCCGCTCTCCTCCAGAAAACTTTCCAGCCTCTCATTGATCTGCTGATAGTACTCGTCTCCTGAAATATAAGGCTTGCAGATGCGCTCATATTTCAGGATCTCTCCCACGATATTCGTCAACACCAGTGTAATGTGATTCTTGGTGATATCCAGTCCCACCGCCAGCCTGGCATTGACAACTGCAGACAAGGCCTTTGCCCGCCGTCCTCCGGTTGACTGCAATTCGCCTTTCTCCTCTACCAGCCCTTCCTCTATCAGTTCTTTCGTCATCTGCGTCGCTGTCGGCAGACTGATCTTCAGCCCATATGCGATGTCCGGATTTGACACCGTTCCCATCTTACATATATAGCGAAAAACTCTGTTTCTGTTCTTCTTCTTTACTTCCATGTTTGTTATATTTTTTCTGTCCATCCCGGTTCCTCGCGTCTTTATTAAAGTATTTTGTTAAGTGTATCATCTTTCCCTTGAAAAAGCAATCGTTATACGATCAGAACCGATCAGAATCAAAAGTTTGCAGCTTAGATCGCCTTCTCCTTCCACTTCCCTCTCCGATAGAAGATGTAAGTGATCAGCGCGCCGATCAACCAGGAAGCCAGCAGCGAGATGAAGATACACTCCTGCCGCCCGTTGGGCAGCTCGGCTGTCCTGGTCAGGAAGGATATGCCATAAGCAATGGGCACACGGATCAGGATCGTTGTGGCAATGGATATCCACATGGGTGTCATCGTATCGCCTGCACCTCTCATAACACCGGAAAGGCTCTGGGTCACTGCCATCGCCACATAGCCCACCGCAAGGATGCCCATCATATCACGGCTTAAGTCCACCAGTTCCGGCGTCTTGGTGAAGATTCCCATCAGCGCCTTGCCGAAGATCAGGATCAAGGACGTGATCGCCGCTGATATCACCACCGCGATCAGCGTTCCCTGCTTCGCGCCCGTGTCCACCCGGTCATCCCGTCTCGCTCCCACGTTCTGTCCGGCATAAGTAGTCATCGCCGTTCCGAACGAGAAGTTGGGCATCATGGCAAAGCCATCCACACGCATCACGATCACGTTGGCGGCGATGAACATCTCCCCGAAGCTGTTGGTCAGAGACTGCACCACGATCATCGCCATGGAGAAGATCGCCTGGGTAATACCGGAAGGAAGCCCCAGCTTGATGATCTTCCTTGTATACTTCCGCTGCAGTTTCAGATAGCAGGGCTTCAATTCAAACAACTCCTGCATCCTCATCAACCGCAGCAGGCACAAGAGGGCCGAGATTGCCTGTGCGATCACTGTCGCCAGCGCCACGCCGTTCACTCCCATGCCTAATTTCGCCACAAACAGCAGATCCAGCACGATATTGACCAGCGTGGAGACCAGCAGATAGATCAGCGCAGACATGGAATCTCCCAGTCCCCGCAGCACACCGCTCAGTATATTGTAAAAGGCCAGCCCGCCGGATCCGATAAACAGGATCAGCAGATAAGACTGACACCACCCGATGATCGACTCAGGCGTATCCAGAAGTTCCAGAAGCGGTCTTGCCACCAGGGATGCCACGATCATAACAAATAAAGTAGCAATGCCTGTCAGCGTGATACAGTTGCCGATAGTGGTAGACAATTTCTCCCGCTCCTTAGCGCCGAAATACTGCGACACCATAATGCCTGCCCCCACACTGATCCCCACGAACAGAACGATCAGCAGGTTCAGGATCGGACCTGCGCTTCCCACTGCCGCCAGAGCATTATCTCCCACATAGTTTCCCACCACCACGCTGTCCACCGTATTGTAGAGCTGCTGGGCGATATTGCCCACCAGCATCGGCACCGCAAACAATACGATCTTCTGCCAGGGTGACCCTTCCGTCATATCCACCGGTTCGATAAATTTCTTCAGTAATCCCATATTCTTTCTCCTAACATTTTATTCTCGCGTGCAGCAAACCAAGTGTCACCTTCCCCGTCCGTATATCCTGTCAGATCCCTTCCCCGTCAAAGGCCGGGATAAAACTCTCTTTCGCCGTATCCCCCTCCTGCACAAAGGCATTGCAGACCCCCAGCTGTAACGCATAATCCACCACTGTCTCATATTCCCGCCTGGTCACCTTCCTGCAGATCTCCAGGTATTCCGGTCTTTGTCGCAGCCTGTCCAAAGGTGTGTACTGATTCATCAGGCTTATATAGACATCATCGCCGTAAGTCTCATACACATACCGGATCACATCTTTGGCATTCCGCTTATGCCCGGGCAGAAGCAGATGCCTGACGATCACGCCTTTCTGCATCATGCCGCTTTCGTCAAAGACCGGTGCGCCCACCGCCCTGACCATCTCCGCCAGAGCCGCCCTGGCCACCTCCGGGTAATCCGGCGCCGCCGAATAGCGGGCCGCAAGCACCGGATCCATATATTTGAAATCCGTCAGATAAATATCAACGATCCCTGCCAGGTGCCGGATCACTTCCTGCTTCTCATAGCCGCTGCCATTGTACACCACTGGCAGGATGAGCCCCATCCGTCTGGCCTCCAGCACGGCTTTAGCCACTTTTGTCACATAATGATCCGGCGTCACCAGATTGATATTGGCCGCTCCCTTTGCCTGCAGCTCTAGGAAGACCTCTGCCAGCCGCCTGACCGATACCGGCTTTCCTATGCCGCCCGCCGCGATCTCGTAATTCTGACAGTAAACACAGCGCAGATTACAGCCCGTAAAGAATACCGTCCCGGAACCCTTCTCCCCGGAAATACACGTCTCTTCCCACCAATGCAGCGCAGCTCTGGCCACCCGGACCACATCGTCCACAAGGCAGAATCCCACCTGCCCTGCCTCCCTGTCCGCCATGCACGCCCGCGGACACAGATTGCAAGGACTTATACTCAAACCATTCCACTGCATAGATATCTTCTCTCCTGCCCTGTATCTTACAGTCCCCGGACTTGTTCCACACCGACACGGCACGGATACCCATAGCCAGGTGCATCTGACACACAGTCTTGTTCTTAATGACAGTTCCTAAGTTTGTAATGAATCACACCGGAATCTACAGCACTCCAAAGAAAATCTTACCTTAAACCACACAGAAGATATGAAAGCCGTGCTTCATGCAGCAGCGCACCTGTCCGGCGGACACTGCTGCATGAAGGCAAAGACCTCACGAAGAAAAATCTCGATCAGGCATCACATAAACCAAATGCCCTGAAATTCAAAAAGCCAAAACCACATCACTCTCCGAAACCATTCTGCACACTACATGAGTTTGCGGAACAGGTCCTTCAGATCTTCCACACTGGTATCTTTCGGGTTACCCGGGCAGCAGGCATCCGCAAATGCAGACTCTGCCAGGAAATCCAGGTCCTCTTCCTTCAGCGCTTCCAACTTGGACGGAATGCCTACATCCTCGGACAGCTGCCGTACTGCCGCCACTGCCGCCTTACGGTATTCCTCCTGGGACATGCCGGCCGTATCCACACCCATCGCTTCCGCGATATCCCTGAACTTCTCTCCTGTCGTCTCCGCATTGTATTCCATAACGATCGGCAGCATCATCGCACATGCCACACCGTGCGGCGTATCGTATACAGCGCCCAGCGTATGCGCCATGGAATGGGCGATACCAAGGCCTACATTGGAAAAGGCCATGCCGGTCACAAACTGTCCCAGCGCCATGCCTTCGCGGCCTTCCGTCGTATTCTCCACCGCGCCCCGCAGATTCTCGGAAATCAGCCTGATCGCTTCTAGATTCAAACAGTCAGCCAGTCTCCAGGCCGCCTTCGTGGTATATCCCTCGATCGCATGAGTCAATGCGTCCATACCGGTCGCTGCCGTCAGCCCTTTGGGCATGCTGGACATCATATCCGGATCCACAATAGCCACATCCGGGATGTCATTGACGTCAACGCACACGAACTTCCGCTTCTTCTCCACGTCCGTGATCACGTAATTGATCGTGGCTTCTGCAGCCGTGCCCGCCGTGGTCGGCACCGCGATCGTGTACACGGTCTTATTCTTCGTCGGCGCTACCCCTTCCAAAGAACGCACATCCTCAAACTCGGGATTGTTGATGATAATGCCGATGGCCTTACCGGTATCCATGGATGAACCGCCGCCGATGGCGATCATATAATCGGCGCCCGATGCCTTGTAAGCCGCCACACCGGCTTTCACATTCTCAATGGTCGGATTAGGCTTGATATCTGAATACACTTCATAAGCCAGCCCTTCTTCCTCCAACAGCTTCGTCACCTTCTCCGTCACCCCAAATTTCACCAGATCCGGATCTGATGCCACAAAGGCCTTCTGAAAGCCCTTACTTTTTATGATCCCCGGAATTTCTTTGATCGCCCCCGCTCCATGATAAGAAATCCCATTCAAAACAAAACGATTCACCATGATAATACCCTCTCTTTCTTTTTGTTAAATTCCATTATAGCATCCTCTTGCCCCATACTTCAATCATTCTTTTCCAAAATATCGCACAAAATGCAATTCAGAGATTCCTCCTATTTTATCAGAGATTTTTCTTACCACATTCCCGCAAACAATACTACAATAACATCATTAGATTTATCAGACATACTGTACACCGGTACGCTGTATCACCCTTTTACAGAATCATAATTGCTGCGTACTGGAAAGAATCATCAGGAGGAAATGCCATGAAAACGATCAATCTAAACGACCATTGGACCCTAACCGTTCTCGGTGAAAATGTCTACAACATCCCCGAGACCCCCATCGAGACCAAAGTTCCCTCCACCGTATACAGTACCCTGCTGGAGCGGAACATGATCCCGGATCCCTTTTACCGGGACAATGAACTGACGGCCCTGAAACTGATGGACAATGATTTCGCCTACGAGACGGATTTCACGCTTTGCAGTGAGGACAGGAACGCAGACCGCCTCTTCCTGCGCTTTGAGGGAATCGATACACTGGCCGACGTCTATCTGGACGGTAAAAGGCTGGGCGGCGCCAACAACATGAACCGTGTCTGGGAGTATGATATCACCGCCGAGACAGGGGACGACGAGGCGGACACCGTTTATCACCTGAAGGTGGTGCTGCACTCTCCCACCCGCTTTATCCATGAGGCAAACGAGAAGTGTCCTGTAGGCGGTTCTTCCGATGCCATGCCCGGCTTTCCCCATATTCGTAAGGCAGCCTGCATGTTCGGCTGGGACTGGGGCCCGAGGCTCCCTGATGCCGGGCTTTTCCGGCCGGTTTCCATCCAGGCCGTAAAGACTGCCCGCATCGCACAGGTCCATCTCACCCAGCAGCATCAGGTGACTGCAACAGGTACCCACGGCAATACCGTTTCCGATGTGCACCTGACTGCGGACGCCGAGATCGAATGGATGCCGGAAGCCGGCGCAGACAAAGTCAAATTAGTCCTGCTCGTGACCGCCCCCGACGGCGGTACTACCCTGTCTGCCGAGAGCGCACCGGTCGATGTCTTTGCAAGTTCCGCTCCTTCCCTGGCGCTGACGGGATTACAGGACGATCTGCGAAGCAGCCATGTCCGCGCAGAGCTTACCGTCAGTGACCCCCAGCTCTGGTGGCCCAACGGTTACGGAGAACAGCCCCTTTATGAAGTGAAGGCGCTGCTGCTTTCTGAGACAGAGACCACTTCTAAATCTCCTGCTCCTCTGGATGTGTGGCACAAGCGGATCGGCCTGCGGACCATGACCGTGAACACGGATCCGATGCCCGATGAAGTGTGGGATCCGCATCTCACCGATCAGGAAGAAGACTTAGACGACGGCACAAACATCCTTATGAACCACGGCAGCAAGATGATGCTTGTCGCTGACCGCAAGGCCAGTAAACTGCCCGGTAGGAATTTCGCCTTTGAAGTCAACGGCCTGCAGATCTTCGCCATGGGAGCTGATTACATCCCGGAGGATAACATCCTCACAAGACAGACAAGAGAGCGTACTGACCTGCTGATGGCCACCGCTCAGGAATCCCATTTTAACTGTATCCGCATCTGGGGCGGCGGGTATTTTATGGATGACTTCTTCTATGACGTGTGCGATGAACGGGGACTTCTCATCTGGCACGATTTCATGTTTGCCTGCGCCTCCTATGAGCTGGACCATGACTTTGAGGAAAACATATCCGCAGAAATCCGCCAGAACATCCGCAGACTCCGCTCCCATCCCTGCATCGGTTTATGGTGCGGCAACAATGAGATGGAGACCCAGTATGAATCGTATGCCTGGCCGAAGTCCAAGAAACAGTATTACGATTATATCAAACTGTATGAATACATCATCCCGCGGATCGTTGCGGAAGAAGACCCCATGACCTTTTACTGGCCGTCTTCTCCCAGTTCCGGCGGCAATTACGAGAACAGCAATGCCGAGAATGTGGGCGATGTCCACTATTGGGGTGTTTGGCACGGCAGCGAACCTTTTACGGCCTACAGAAAACATCACTACCGTTTCCTGTCCGAATTCGGCTTCCAGTCCTTCCCTTCCCTGCAGACGATCCGCCGCTTTACGGCAGAGGGTGACCGGAATATCTATTCCCGGGTGATGGAGATGCACCAGCGCAATACCGCTGCCAACGGCAAGATCAGCAATTATCTCGCCCAGACGTATCTGTATCCGAAGAATTTCGACGAACTGCTCTACTGCTCCCAGCTCCTGCAGGCGGATGCCATCCGCTACGGGGTAGAGCATTTCAGACGGTTCCGCGGCACCTGCATGGGCGCCGTCGTATGGCAGTTAAACGACATCTGGCCGGTAGCATCCTGGGCCAGCGTGGACTATTACGGTAACTGGAAAGCACTGCAGTATGCCGAGAAGCGGATGTTCGCGCCGATACTCCTCTCCTGCGAGGAACATGGTGAGATCGATCAGAAGCCTTATGCCAACACACTGCCCCGTCCCATCGATATCAGTGCCGACCTGCATGTGGCCAACGAGACTGACAAGCCGGTGACAGGCATTGTAAAATGGGCGCTGCGGCTGCCCGATTCCTCCGTCGTACAGGAAGGACAGTTCGAGGTGTCCGCGCCTGCCTACGGCGGTGCATGGCTGCCTCATCTGGATTTCAACGGCCTAGATCCGCTGAAAGTCCATCTGGAATATGCGCTCTATGTTGACGGCGCCGTTGTGTCTTCCGGCAGTACCTTGTTCTGTGCTCCAAAACACTATGCGTTCTTAGACCCGCAGCTGCAGGTCAAGGTGGAAGACGATGTGGTGACCGTGACGGCAAAGAACTATGCCAAGTCCGTCAGCGTGGAGACGGCAGACGGCGTGCTCCGGCTCGATGACAATTTCGTCGATATGGAAGCGGGCACAAGAACCTTCCGCATCCTTCCTTGCCGTGACTTTACCGACGACGGCACGACTGTCGGCGGCGCCTATCGGGTCAGAAGCATCTACGAGACCGCGCAACGTTAAAAGCCGCAGGCGCGCATGGCCGTTATTTCCCGGCTCTGCGCGCCTGTTTGGGCGTAATGCCCTTCAGTTTCTTATAACAGCGTATGAAGTAACTGCAGTCGGAATAGCCAACTTCCTGCGCGATAAATGCCACGTCATGGTCGGAGAACAGAAGCATGTTCTCCGCCACACTGATGCGGGTAGCGTTGATATATTCCCGGCAGGTCATACCATACCGCCTCCGGAAATGCAGCGAAAAGGTGGAATGCGACATGCCGCACATGGAGGCCAGCTTTTCCACAGTCAGCTCCTCAAAATAATGCTTGTCAATATACTCTGCGATAAAATCAAACCCCAACTCATAAGAAGGGTGAATGTGCGGCGGCGCCGGCAGACAGCCTTCCTTTTGCCAGAGCCTGATAAATTCCGCCATGATCCGGCACAAGTCGGCGCTCAAGACCATGGAGTAAGCATAAGCCTTCTCTTCATATTCCTTCACGATCTCCTCGAACAGCAGCCGCAGGTTCCTTTCCGCAATCCGCTCAGACGGAAAGCAGCATGGACAGGCAGATGTGCTGATACTCCGCAGCGAGGTTTTCAGATCCACCCCGCCCTTGGGGGAATGCGGCAGAATCTCCGGATCGAATTTCACAACATAATACCGCAGCCGCTCTCTCCTGTCCGAGAAACCGATGGCATGCACGCACCTTGGCGGAAACAGGATCAACGACCCGGGAGCGTTTTCCGTTACCGTATGATCGATCGTGACACGCACATTCCCTTCCAATATATAAAGAAGTTCCACGTAATAATGCCAGTGTGCCGGAATTGGCAGCCTGGAGGTGCTGCTGTCGCAGCAGAAGGCTTCGTAGGGGGAGATGATAGGATCGATGTATTCGTACAGGTTATTCATTGCTTCCTCATTCTCTTTTCATTTTCAGATCTCTTTCATTGTAAAACAGCTCCCTGTTTATTACAACAGACTCTGCAACAAACTTTAGCGTTCAAGGTTACAGGTGGAAAGTTTTGCCCGCAGTCCTGTACAACGCGGTTTCAATCATGTATAATGCTTGTTAACCCAAAAGTTGATGCAAGGAGTTCCCACAGATGAAAAAGAAAAACCCTAAACAGATCGCAGCCCTGCTCTGCGTGGTGCTGCTTATCTCCCTGTATGTTGTCACCTTCCTCGTGGCGTGTTTTGGCAGCGTGGATTCGGGGCGGCTCTTCGTCGCGTGCCTGGGCGCTACCATCGCCCTGCCGGTTCTTCTCTGGATTCTATTATGGTTCTATGATCTGATGAAGAAAAGACAGTCGCAAGTGCTCTCAGATCTGCTTGACAGCGAGACTACATCAGCCCCCTGCGCCGATACGCGATCCCGAAAAGAACCGCCGCGATCATAACATTGGCGGCAATGACGATCACATTCTTCGCTTCCGCCGGCGTTCCGGCATTAAGACTGTTCAATAGAAGCTGGATATGCTGAGAATACGCGATATCCGCTATCTTTTCTATGGTCTGGTTGAACATGGCTAACATCGGCAGGAACGCGAAGACCATCATCATCGGTGTCACCACCGCAGTGGCCGCGATCTGGGTCCGGCTCCATACACCGATCGCCGCGCCAAACAGCATGGAAGCCAAGATGCCTGCTGCCATGATCAGACAAAACAGCAGCAGCTTCTCCCCCATATAGCCTCCAAGAAAGCCGAAGGCCACGCCGCCTGCCATACAAGCTGTAAACACAAACCCACCGGTCCCACACAGGTACTCCAATGGCTTTACATTGGCAAATCGCAGCATACGCAGCGTGTTCTTCTCCTTTTCCTCCGAAATGATGGCCGCCGATACCGTAAGCGGCGCCATCCCCACATGCATCACCGTAAACATACCGACGAAGAAATGCTCCGGCATACCTTCCACCCGAATGCTGTTCTCCATAATGGCCGCCATGACCGGAAACATTACGAACTGAATCCACAGCGCCATGTTTTTCCCGGTATCCTTCAACTGCTTCCTGTAAATAATGATCGTATTTTTCATGTCTTCCTCAATCCGCCTTCCCAAATGACCAGTCCTCTTCGGCGTCCTGCCGCCCCTCCTGCAGACTCCGGCCTGTCAGTTCCAGGAAAACCGATTCCAGATCAGGTTCCGCAGAATGGATAGTCTCAATCTGCCCACTCTGCAGATATTCAAAGACCGTCTTTGCTGCTTCCTTTGCATTCTGCAGTTCCAGCTCTATATCCTCACCGCTGTACAGATGAATTTTTAACCGGTTCCGGTAATTGTATTTCCTGTTGATCGCCTGCGGCTCTCCGTACTCCACAATGCTGCCATCGTGCAGCAGCGCCACATGTTTACATAACTTTTCTGCCTCCACCATATTGTGGGTTGTCAGGAATATCGTCACCCCGTCCTTCTGCATCTGTCCGATCATCTTGTGGATCTGCAGCGTCGTAGCCGGATCTAAACCCGCGGTGGGCTCGTCGAGAAACAGAAATGCCGGCCGATGCAGTACCGCCCTGGAAAGGGCAAGCCGGTTTTTCATCCCCTTAGAAAACTTCTGCACCGGGCTTTTCCTGTACCGATACAGTCCCACCTGTTCCAGCACTTCCCTGACCCTGGCTTCCGGCACGTCGTAGAAACCTGCAAAGATCTTCAGATTATCATAGCCGGATAATCTCTCATAGAAACCAAGATCATCCATCATCATACCGATATTCCGGTACATTTCCTGCTTCGCCTCCGCCATATCATGACCGTCCAGCATGACGCTGCCCGCCGATGGGACAAGCTGCCCGGTCATGATCTTGATCAGCGTCGTCTTACCCGCCCCGGAAGGACCCAGCAGCCCAATGATCTCTCCCTTTTCCACGGACAATGTAATGTCGGCCAGAACTTTTTGCTCCCCGAAATACTGCGTTACCCTTCTTATATCGATCGCTGTCTTAATCGCCATGCACTTATTCCTTCCTCTCCTTGATCCGCCGCAGAGCTTCCTCCATCTTGCGGTTCTCCGCCTTTTCTTTGAGATGCATGAGCAGAAGACTGCCCACAAAACACAGGAAGAAGGTCAGGAAAAAGGCCGCCCAGGACTCCCACATATCCGTGGGAAACCAGCCAAACAGTACTGTACACAATGCGATCACGATCACGATCGCAATCAGCATACATACCGTGCGCATGGTAATGGACATCCGTTTGATAATCCGATCCGTAAAAAAAAGAAAACGCAGAACCGTGATACAACACGAAACACCCAGGAATTGCATCATGGTGGCCACGGACAGCCCATCTTTGCCCATGGAATAGAGCGTGGAAACTTCCTGCGCCTCTTCCCCCACAAGCAGGCACAGTGCGTTCATCACCAACACGCTGAAGCCAAAAGTAATCATGACCTGCCCCAGATGATCAAAGATCGTTCTCTGCTCTTCCATTCCGATTTCTTGCCTTTCGATTTCTCTCCTTTCAGTCATTTTCCTTTCAGCCTCTTTCCTTCCGATTTCCCTCATCTCCTCTTCCTCTCTTTTCATTGTAAAATACCCAGCCTCTTTTTCAGTGCTTCCGCATATTGTCTCGACACCATGAGCACTTCCCCGTTCTCCATGGTGACCCGGATCCGCCGATTGATGTCCCGCTTCAGGGAACGAATGGCACGCAGTTGGATCAGGCTCGCCTTGCTGGCTCGGAAGAAACCGTATTCCTCCAGCTGTTCCTCCAGTTCATACAACCGCAGATCCGATTCGTAGATTCCCTTTTCCGTATAGACGAAGGTCTTTCTGTCCACTGCCTCGATGTACAGAATGGCGGAGACATCCAGCAGAAATGTTTCCCCCTCTGCAGACACGACAAACTTCTTCTCCATGATCCGCAGCATTGTAATGATCCTCTCCAGCTCCGGTGTCAGTCTGCCGCAGGCAATGCTGATACGATCCTCCTCGATGCTGCTGTCCACTTTGATTTCTATTTTCATATCATCCTGCACCTGTTCCTTCCCGCCGCTTCCCTTTAAGCTTGCCTAAAGATAACACATCATCCGGATATCCTCAACCGTCTGCTACATATCCTGCCCGATCTGGGACATAAGATGCTGCTATTCACGGCCCAAGGGCGCACCCTATGATACAAAAAAGAGGAGAAGATACGTAATCTCTCCCCTCCCTGCCGGTTCAGTTATGCAATGACAGATTTATGATGCTTTCTGCTGCAGCAGCTTATACAGCTCCTCCGTAGCCAGCCTTGCCTTCGCCACAATGTCCCCGCAATTCTGGGGAAAACAGTAATACTGCGCCCTGACATCACCGATGCAGATAACATCACCGATCTCATACCAGTAGAAATCCGAATACAGGCTGTAAGAAGCCTGCGGCTCCTGTCTGTAATCCAGCCTGCCGTCACAACCTGTCAGGTGAAACCCTTCTCTGGTATGCACCAGTGTCCCCTCTCCCACCTGATAGACACAATCCGTATTGACCAGCATGTAGATCGTTACCGGAACCTCCAGCCGGTAAGTCCCTGCTTCCAGTTCCTGTCTGACGCACTCCCGTTCCCACCGGTACCAGTCCGGAATGTGGGTGAACTGCCGCTGCCCGCCTGTTGCCGCTGCCACTTCTGCTGCCAGACCCGTTTCTGCATCTGCTGTCGTCTCTGTTAATGCCGCACCTGCTTCTGCATCCGCTGACATCTTTGCCACACCTGCTGCCGCTGCCGCTTCCTCGTCCGCGTCCTCAGCCGCCTGCAGATACCCGTATTCTGTCAGTTCGTATGTCTCGCCACAGCATCGGCAACCGATCTTCGTGCCCTGTCCTAACATCTGTCCTTCCGTCTTACAACGGGGACATTTGTACAGCATCCTGTTCAGGCCATCCGCACGAAAAGGCTCCGCCACGCGGATCTTATTTTCCTGCTGCCACTTAAAATAATCAAAAGTGAACTTTTCTCGCAGGATATCATTCAGTTCCTGCGGTGACTTTAGCGCGATATCCTCCGGCGAGAGCAGATACTCCACCTCCGCAGATACCCGCACTTTGCGCAGCTGCAGATTGTTGTACAAGGGGTCCCTCGCAAAAGCACCCTTTGTCCGTATCATCACTACCGGCACCTTGAGCAGCTTAAGACACTTCCCAAGACTTTCCGGCAGGGGCGTCTGGGTGCCGTCAAAGCTGTAGCTCGCCTCCGGAAACATCAGGATGGAACTTTTCAGTTCCCTGACCGCGTAGACCATATCCCGCACCAGTGTCACGTCCATCATGAACTTCCTGGTGGGGATACAGCCAATCAGCCGCATCAGCCACCGCTTACCCACAAATCCGTCTGATGTACAGATGATATGAAAAGGTCTTGTGACCAGCAGCCTGGACGCAATCTTCAGATCGATAAAACTGGAATGGTTCATCAAGACCAGGCAGGGCTCGTCTCTGCCCAGCTTCTCCAGTCCATCCGTCCGGTAAGTAAATCTTGTCATCCACAGATCCCACATGGAAAGCAGCAGCAGGATGATCCGGAAGATCAGCCTCTGTCTGATCGGTTTCTCATGCAGCGGAACCGGCAGCGCAAGTACATCTTCGTAACCCATTTTGGCAGTCTTTATCTTCATCTGTAATCCCCCGTTACACAGAACTGTTTCCTGAAGTTTTCTTTATCCATATTTCCAGTATACTCTATGGCTCGCAGAACCTCAATCGATATCAGCATTACATCGGTATGATCAGATCCTTCACGACCTCCCCGGCAAGAATCAGCCCGGCCACGGACGGCACGAAAGCCACACTCCCCGGAACGGCTCTTCTCCTGCCGTTTCTCTTCTCCTGCGCCATGCCCTGCCCGACGTCAGTCTGCTGCCCTGTCTCTATCTCCTCCTGCGGTACAAGCGGCTCTTCCTCCGAGTATACCACCTTAAGATGCTCCACATGCCTCTTCTTCAATTCCCTGCGCAGCACTCTTGCCAATGGGCATACCTTCGTCTCATAGATATCCGCCACCCGGAACGCACTGGCGTCGAGCTTGTTGCCCGCCCCCATGCTGCTAATGACCGGCACATGATTCTCCCTGGCACGCAGGATCAGCTCGATCTTCGCCGTCACGGTATCCACCGCATCCACCACATAGTCGTATTCCGCGAAAGGAAACTGCCCCGCATTTTCCGGCAGGAAAAAGCATTGATGCACCCGCACATCAGCCTCCGGATTGATCTCCAGGATCCGTTCCCGCATTACCTCTGTCTTATAGCGTCCGATCGTCCTGTGCGTGGCGATGATCTGCCGGTTTAAATTCGTTATGCATACCCTATCGTCATCGATCAGGTCAAAAGCCCCCACTCCGCTTCGCGCCAGCGCCTCACACACATGGCCGCCCACTCCCCCGATCCCAAACACCGCCACCCGGGCCCGGGCCAGCCTTTCCATCGCCTCATGCCCCAGCAAGATCTTTGTCCGCGCAAACTGCTCCGTCATATCCAACCTCGTTTCTGCCTATTCCCTCTTGCTCTGTATTTTTCCGCTTTCTGTTATACTTTTTTCAGTATACTCTCTTTTACACTGTTCTGCAATCTTTTGTGCCATTCCAAATTCCGGTTTTCCCATCCTTTCCATTCCAACGCACTTTTCGCTGAGGGCGCGAACAGATTTCCGATTCTTCTCTGCGATTAAGAAGATTGTCACCACTCAGGACCAAAGTCATTAAGCCAGCCGGACATATTCAGTTTGTTGAACTAAATTGCGCACCGGAAAATTCAGGCAACCCTCACACCGTCTCGCAACCCTTTCGGCAAATACAGATCCCCCGGCTGAATCGTCACGTAATTTCCCAGTTGTAGCAGCTGTAGTGTTTTATACTGGCGTAAAATTACATTGATTTTTTCCTGATTTCGCCTATAATAAAGAAATGAAGCACTATGAAAATATAAATATGCAAAAAGGAGTCTGATCAATGGAAATCACAAAGGATATTCGATATGTAGGTGTAAACGACCACGAAATAGATCTTTTTGAGGGTCAGTATAAAGTGGAAAACGGTATGGCATACAATTCATATGTCATTGTGGATGAAAAAATCGCAGTTATGGACACGGTTGACGGTTCTTTTTATGAAGAATGGATGCAGAAGATAAAACAGATCCTCGGTTCCCGTACACCGGATTATCTCGTTGTACAGCATATGGAACCTGACCATTCTGCCAACATCAGCGCTTTCCTGCAGGCTTTTCCGGATACGGTCATCGTGTCCTCCGCGCCGGCCTTCAATATGGTGAAGCAGTTCTTTGGCACAGACTACGCCGACAGACGGCTGATCGTCAAAGAAGGTGATACCCTGTCTCTGGGCGTACATACCCTGCAATTTATCGGCGCCCCTATGGTACACTGGCCGGAAGTCATCGTGACCTATGACCAGCATGATAAAGTGCTCTTCTCCGCCGACGGCTTCGGCAAGTTCGGCGCCCTGGACGTGGAGGAAGACTGGGCATGTGAAGCACGCCGCTACTACTTCGGTATTGTGGGTAAATTCGGTATGCAGGTGCAGAATCTTCTGAAGAAGGCCGCCGCTCTGGATATTCAGATCATCTGCCCGCTGCACGGCCCGATCCTGAAAGAGAATCTTGGATATTATGTAAACTTGTATCAAACCTGGTCTTCTTACGGCGTAGAATCCGAAGGTATCATGATCGCCTACACCTCCGTCTACGGCAACACGAAAGCGGCTGCCAAACTGCTGGCCGACAAATTGATTGAGAAAGGCTGCCCCAAGGTAGTACTGGCTGATCTGGCCCGTGAAGATATGGCCGAGTGTATAGAAGACGCTTTCCGCTACGGTAAGCTTGTCCTGGCTACCACCACTTATAACACGGATATGTTCCCCTTCATGCGGGAGTTCATCCATGAGCTGGCAGGTCACAATTACCAGAACCGTACCGTCGCTCTGATGGAGAACGGATCCTGGGCACCTCTTGCCGCCAAAGCTATGCGGACAAAGCTGGAAGCCTGCAAGGACATCACTTTTGCAGAGCATACGGTGCAGATCCGTTCCGCCTTAAATGAGGACAGCATTGCCCAGATTGAAGCGCTGGCAGAAGAATTGTGCAATTAACCGCTGTTTTCCACACTCAGACAGTTTTACGGCACAACCTGCATGCATAGCATCGGGCTGTGCCGCTGTTAGATTATGATGACTTTTACCCCTCTTTACCCCATTACCCCACATCTTGGGCATCTTAACTGTTCCATCGGGTATTCATCTTTTTCAGGAATCATTTTCCACCCTCCTCCGCTGACTGTTGATAATGAAGGGGAGCCGGATAAAATCCCGCTTTATTCTTACAACATTGGCAACTATCTTTTATTGATGCAAATATCTTTCAATAACTGCCGCATACTCTTCTTTCCAGTTCTCAATTTCAAGCCGCAATGGTTTTGACAACTCTAAACTGAAAATTCCCATAATCGATTTTGCATCAATCACATACTTCCCAACACAAAGGAATACATCCCCTTCTATTTTGCTCATATCATTGACAAATGCTTTTACCTTATCTACAGAACCAAGCAGGATTTCAAAGGATTTTACAGTTTTCAGTCCCCCCTGTTCCTGCCCATAGTTTGCAAGCAGGAGACCTACTTCTTCCCTGTCCGGCATGGAACGGATTGCTCCCTTTCTGGTTGTCACAATGGATGCTGCTGCATTTGCAAAAGAAAGCATTCTTTCCAAATCCGCCTCCGCCAGACCGTCCAGCCCATGCTCTAACAGAAAGCTGATCACACAGGCGCAAAAGGTATCCCCTGCTCCTGTCGTATCAATCGTCCTGTCACTCAGGAATGGTTTCCCATAAACTTTCTGCCCCATATAGTATGCAAGGCTTCCTTCGTTACCCAAAGTTACATTGACCAGCTTAACATTTGACCGTTCTTTGATCATCTGCACGCCTTCATCATAATCTTCTATTCCGGTCAGCCACTTTATCTCATTATGCGCAATCTTTAAGACATCACATTCCCCGATTCCATACCAGATTGCCTTTTTCGCATCCTCTTCGCTCTCCCATAAAGGCTCCCGCAAATTGGGATCAAAAGAGATCAGTTTACCTTCACTCTTTGCATATTCTACAGCCGCTTTTGTTGCTATAGCAGCCGGTTCATTTGTGAGCGAAAGGGAACCGAAATGGAATACCCTGCATGCATCAATCAGTTTTCTGTTAATTTCCTTCTCCGTCAACATGATATCCGCTCCCGGTTTTCTGTAAAATGAAAAATCCCTGTCACCGCCCGGCAGTGTATGTACCAAAGCCAGTGTTGTGTTCACATTCCGGTCATAAAGCAGCCCTTCATCGGAAATTCCGGTCTCCCTGATCGTTTTCCCCAGCATCCGTCCGAAATAATCATCTCCTACTTTGCCAATGAATGCGGTCGAATATCCCAGACGCGAAAGCATTGCCAGTACATTGCATGGCGCTCCGCCCGGATTTGCCTCAAATAGCGGGTTTCCTGCTGTACTGCTGCCACTTTGGATAAAATCAATCAGCAGTTCTCCCAACGCAACAACATCAAACATGCCTGCCACTCTCCTTTCTTTCCTGAATCTCCTGCACGATCTTGTTATAGGCTTTTTTGTTCAGGCGGTAAAAATATAAGACTGCCGCTGTTATGATCCATAACACGCCGGGAACAGTAGTGAACGAATGCTTGATCACAGCCAGCACTGCCGGATTCTGCTGCTGATTCGCCACATATCCGAAACTGCCCAAAACGCCTGCCAGTACAGAAGTTCCGATTGCCATTCCAATCTTATTCCCCAAAGAAATGAATGCGTACTGAAAACCGTCATTACGGAGCCCTGTCTTCCATTCACCATATTCTACGCAATCCGGCACAATCGCATAAATCGCTGTGTTAAATCCTGAGAAGAAGAATTGTGCCAGACATGAAAACAGGTAAAACGGAACCGGTGATCTCCCGACCGTAAAAAAGTACATACAAAACATGCTGATCCCTGTTAGCAACGCAAATATGGAAGCGGAACGCCCTTTATTGTTTGTCAGCCTGAATACCAGAGGGAAACAGGCTGCGCCAATAATGGAAGGTATAATGATAAAAAGGGAATAGGTACTGAATAATGTCTGGTTTCCCTCCACATATGTAAAATAGTAAAGTGCATCCGCATTTCTTCCATAAAGCGTTACCCCGAACAAGAACTGCCCTGCCACCGCGATCATATACGGTCTGTTTTTTGCAACAGCAGATAGCTGTACTTTCAGAGGTGTTTTTTCTTTTTCCGGCACTTCTACAACTTCTTTTGTTTTTGCAAAACAGAAAATATGGCATGCTGCAAAAATACATCCATAGATAACAGCGATCAAAAGATAGCCTCTCCTGTCATTTCCCCTGCCAAGTGCAGCGATCAAGGGTACTGTTATGATATTGATAATGCCAATGGCAATCATCGCACTGACGGAACGGAATGTATTGATCTTCGCCCGCTCCTCTATATTCTGCGTCATGGCACCGCACAAAGTTCCGTAAGGGATGTTGACACAGGTATAGCCTAATACCAGAATGCAGTAGGTAACTGCCATATACACGATCTTTGCAGTCGATGACCAGTCCGGATGCGCCCAGAAAGTCAGCATCAATACAAGGGCGGTCAGCGGCGCAGCGATCAAAAGCCAGGGGCGGTATCTTCCCCACCTCGTATGCGTCTTGTCACTCAACCCGCCGATCACAGGATCATTGATCGCATCCCAAAATCTTGAGAACAGCATCAGCCCTGCAACCGCGCTCATCCCTATCCCAAAAACATCCGTATAGAATATCATCAGGAAGTTCCCCACAAACATCCAACTGAAATTACACCCCACATCTCCCATGCCATAGGCAATCTTACTGATCAATGGTACTTTGACATCTGTATTCTTCTGCTCCATTACAATCCTCCTCTCCTGTTATAAATACTGGCTGAATTCGATTTTCTCTTTATTCGGTCCCAACAGTGTAAAAAACCTTACCCCATTTTCCCAAAAAGGAA
>CAMWLJ010000025.1 GCA_947175055.1 uncultured Lachnospiraceae bacterium
GTTATTGACTGCTTAAAGGTTCGATTTGAAATGAAACTTTGCAGAATTGCCGGTGCAGGAAGTAGCAACGTACCCGGAATTTTCCGGGAGCAGATTTGAGCCTGGACGCATACAGCCCTTGACTTTCCTCTTCCGCAAGATTCCAGTAGCGGAGTACCAGCTTGCAATATGGAGTGAAAAAGACACGCTTTATTACAATGACCTGAAAGAAAGCGAGATGGAGTGGTTCATTTCCCTGATAGAGAGCGAGAAAAGATTCCTGAATAACAGAACTATGGACAGCATTTATAACAAGTACGGTTTTGCGGTATACATGGAAATCCGGGAGGCACATGATTATTTTCTGAAAAATGCTGATGAAGCACTGGCAGAGAAGATAGTACAAGAGTATATGCCGATTATCGAAAAATCTATGAATAAACCATCAATTCCATCTGAATATTTCACGTTCCGAGAGCCATCGGTACGCTTTTGAGATCCAATTACATTTTGCCAAGCATGAGGATACTCAAATGGTGCTTCTGTGTCAATGACAAGGGCTAACGCCTGCGCTAAGGCGCATCATTGACACAAAATCCCCATTTGAGTAAGGGCAGCTAAGCAAAAGTAAGGGTGGATTTGTTCTGTGAACCGTTGGATCTATTCGAGAATATCGCTGGCTCCATTCAGGCGTATGCATGGAGCTATTGTCGTGAAATAATCACTTGAGCCTAAAGTATTGCAGTATATCATGGGGCATGCCAATGTGTCTGTGACATTGGATATATATACCCATTTGGATTTTACGAAAATTCAGGAGAAGATGGAAGCGGTTCATGATAATATGAGGATTGGATAAAATTGCACCTGTTGTCATTTGGCGCAAAATGCGATATGGCAGCAGGATTTTTTCGCAAAAGGTACAGAAAAGGTACAAAATACAGCTTTGTAAAAGTATTGATACCGAAAGGATCCCCATTTTATCAGAATTTTATAAAATTTTAGAAAAATATTAGCACTCACCATTAATGAGTGCTAATATTTTTCTTGACTTCTGGATAAGAGCGTATTAAACTATCTAGCAGGTAAGGAAAGAATATGTGCCGTGTGGTGCATGGCAGAATGAAGATTAAAGTAAACAGGATCAGAAAGGAATGTGAGAAAATGGCAGCAAAGCATGGTAATTTATCAATTAACAGCGACAATATTTTCCCGATCATCAAGAAGTGGTTGTATTCCGACCATGATATCTTCTTCCGGGAGCTGATCTCCAACGGATGTGATGCGATCACGAAGTTGAAGAAATTGGACATGATGGGTGAATATGCCCTGCCGGACGGTTATAAGCCGCAGATTCAGGTGATCGTGAATCCGGAGGAGAAGACGCTCAAGTTTATCGATAACGGTATCGGTATGACGGCAGACGAGGTGGAGGAGTATATCAACCAGATAGCTTTTTCCGGCGCTACGGACTTTATCGAGAAGTATAAGGATAAGGCCAATGAGGATCAGATCATCGGACATTTCGGTCTTGGTTTCTATTCGGCGTTCATGGTGGCGGACGAGGTGCATATCGACTCCCTGTCCTGGCAGGAAGGCGCGCAGCCGGTACACTGGGAGTGTGACGGCGGCACGGAATTCGATATGGAAGAGGGCACGAGGACCGAGATCGGTACGGAGATCACGCTGCTGATCAACGAGGACTGCCTGGAGTTCTGTAATGAATATAAGGCCAGAGAGGTCATTAAGAAATATTGTTCCTTTATGCCCACGGAGATCTATCTGTCCAAGGCAAACACTACGGAAACGCAGACGGTTACGGCTGACGAGAAGCTGGATACGGATGAAGTAGTGGAAGAGATCAAGAAGGAGAAGGAAGAGGACGAGCAGAAGTTCAAGATCAAGAAGCGTCCGGAACTGTTAAATGAGACTCATCCGCTCTGGACGAAGCATCCGAATGAGTGCACGAAGGAAGAGTACCTGGAGTTCTACCGCAAGGTGTTCCAGGATTACAAGGAGCCGTTATTCTGGATCCACCTGAACATGGATTATCCTTTCAATATGAAGGGTATCCTGTATTTTCCGAAGATTAACATGGAGTATGAGTCCATTGAGGGAACGATCAAGCTGTATAACAATCAGGTGTTTATCGCGGATAATATCAAGGAAGTCATTCCGGAGTTCCTGCTTTTGTTAAAAGGGGTGATCGACTGTCCTGATCTGCCGCTGAACGTATCCAGAAGCGCGCTGCAGAATGACGGGTTTGTCAAGAAAATCAGCGAGTACATCACCAAGAAGGTGGCAGACAAGCTGTCCGGCATGTGCAAGACAGAGAAAGAAGAATATGAGAAATATTGGGATGATATCAGTCCCTTCATCAAGTTTGGCTGCCTGAAAGACGACAAGTTCTGTGAGAAGATGACGGATTATATCCTTTTCAAGAATCTGGACGGCAAATATCTGACATTGCCTGAGTGTTTGGAAGTCAATAAGATCGATCCGGATGAGGTAAAGGACGCTGAGAAGGCGGAAGCTGAGACTGCTGAGGAGAACGACGAGAAGACAGAAGCTGAGGCCGTTGATGAGAACGACGAGAAAGCAGAAGATAGCCAGTCAGAAGGTGAGATGGCTTCCTCGTCGGCAGTGGATGAGAACGGTGAGAAAGTGGAAGCCGAGATCGTTGAGGAGGAGGACGAAGAGGACTCCGAGGAAGCCGAAGAGGAGAAGAAAGAGAAAGTCATCTACTATGTGACGGATGAGAAGCAGCAAAGCCAGTATATCAACATGTTCAAGGCTGCCAAGATGGATGCAGTGATCCTTACACACAATATCGACCAGCCTTTTGTATCCCAGCTGGAGATGAAGAACGAGGGAATCAAGTTCCAGAGGATCGATGCGGACTTAACGGATGTCTTCAAGGCCAAGACCTCCAAGAAGGCTGAGAAGGAGATGGAGAAACAGGCGGAAGAAGTTGCCGCTCTGATGAAGAAAGTCCTCAAGAAGGACGCGATCAAGGTAAAGATCGAGAAGCTGAAGAACAAGAAGATCTCATCCATGATCACGCTGTCGGAGGAATCCCGCAGAATGCAGGATATGATGAAGATGTATTCCATGCAGGGTATGGATATGGGCATGGGCTTCGGCAAGGAAGGCGAGACGCTGATTCTGAATGCCAACCATCCGCTTGTACAGTACGTGCTGGATCACCAGGACGGTGAGAATGTGAAGATGATCTGTGAACAGCTCTATGATCTGGCACTGCTGCAGCAGGCGCCGCTTGAGCCGGAGGCTATGACGAAGTTCGTTGCCAGAAGCAATGAGATCATGATGTTATTGACGAAATAAGATCATAAGATAGATGATGTGGGAATAGAGGTTCAGATCGGTCTGGACCTCTATTCTTGTGCGCCGGCCGGTCAGGGGCTTCATCCCGGCTCGGCGATCCGGCTTACGCCCACATAGACTTCCGAGATCTTATACCAGGTCGGATAATCCACGATACCGGATTGGGGAAGGTTGAATACGCGCTGGAATACGCGCACGGCGTCGGCGGTGCGGGGGCCGTAGATACCGTCCGCGGTAATCCTGGGGATGGCGGGATAATTCTGTGCGATCCGGTTGAGCTGCTGCTGGATCTGCAGGACTTTGCCGCCGGAGGCTCCGACGCTTAAGTTATAGCCGGGCCAGGAGGAGGGCACACCGGATACGGCTACAGCGGTGTTGATGTACATGTCGCTGCCATAATAGTAACGTATGATCTCAATGGGGGTGTAGCCTTCATCGCCCAGATACTTGGAACCCCATTGACTTAGGCCGTTACAGGTTACATTCTTGCCGTCGCAGTAGGAGGTGAAGATCGGCTGTCTCACACCGGGGCGGGAGAGGTAGTTGGCGAAGATGGAGTCTACCAGTCTGTCAACATTTGCGTAGATATTCCTGCCGTAGATCCATTTCTGATCGTAGGCGGTGGAGGAGGTGATGGTGAAATTGTATCCTTTACTCCGATACCACTCAGTATATACACGATTTAACGTAAATGACATGATGGCCAGAGTATTGGCATAGATCGCATTTTCCGGCCAAGTGGCATAGATCTCCGAGGAGACCACGTTCTTGATATAATCGCGGTAGCGTACATAATAATTCCCTGCGGTGGAATCAGACGGCACACCGTCATGCACGATGATGTATTCCGGGATTACGACGCGGCTTAGGACGATCTCACCGGATTCATCCATGGGTTTGATCTCATCTTCAGGAATCTTGGGCGGATAGTCGCCGTAGAGTGTATGATCCGGGATCACGATTGTTTCGGATTCTTCCTGTGATGTTTCGGTCGGGATCATCTCTATATTCTGCATGGCTGTGACTTCGGGCAGAACTTCTACACCGGATACGGTGACGGGTTCGTAGCCAGGAGCATTTACTGTCAGGGTATATTCCGAATAGGGCATCGGTGAGTTGGGCGTCTGACTGTATTCGAGAGGCGGCGCCTTTAGCGTTACCGTCTCCGTCTGTCCTGAGGAATCGGTAGTCAGGGTCTCTATTGTGCTGTCAGGTTCACCGGTATAGGAAATGGTTATGTTGGCATTCTGGATCGGGATCAATCCTACATTGGCTGTGACATTGATCTGAAGACGTCCCTGATCGATGCCTTCATTCTGCATGCTTTTTAAAACAGGCTTTTGCATAAAAATACCTCGAGTATTCTCTTCTTACTATGGTATGTGCCGCAGTAAGATTTAGTTACAGCAAGGTATGTGTATCCGGAGATCAGGGACTGCTTCGCGTTTGCTCCGGCAGCTTAAACTACGGCACTTGTCTTGCCCGGCTGCGGAGAGGAATGCCGGATTTCGTGTTGCGCAGGCTGTACTGTCAATGTTATAATTTAAATATCTATGTGGAGAAGCCGATACTATTTACGGCGGATCTACTGCGAGGCGTGGGTAGTGACGGATAACGATATGAGGGGCCGGAAAGGTTTCCTGGCCGTTATAGAAAGGCAGACTGGAAACGTGCGACAGGTTGTTGAAGATATTTTAAATGGTAAATTTAATCACAGTAGAGGGTCGTTGGAGTTATCCTGTCAGCGGATTCAGCTGGAAGTTGACGCTGATACGGTAACAGAAGGAAGCTTTACGATTATTGGCCTGCCGGGACGGGTGACAGAGGGGGATGTTATTTCTTCCGATCTGAGGATGCAATGTGTGAGTCCGGGGTTTAGCGGTGTACAGGATGAGATATTCTACCGGTTTGATGCCCATGGGATGGAACCGGGGGAGGAGGCCAAAGGCGATTTTCATATCATTTCCAACCAGGGGGAATACTATATTCCGTTCTCGGTGTCGATCACGGTCAGGACGATCGTGTCCAGTATGGGAGAGATCAAGAATCTGTTTCATTTTACCAATCTGGCGAAAAGCAACTGGGAGGAGGCTGTAAAGCTATTCTACGCAGAGGAGTTTGCCGGCGTGTTTACGGGCAATGATAAGCAGCATTATGCGGCCTATCAAGGTTTGAGCGCGGTTCGTGATAATGAGCATAATGTAGAAGAATTTCTGTTGGAGATCAATAAGAAAAGGCCGGTGGAATATCTGCCGGAGGAGACGGAGGTAAGGATAGAGGATCCGGAAGAGAACATTCGCTATACGCTGGTGGTGAACCGCAATGGTTGGGGCTACGCGCATTTCCGGATCGCAACAGCCGGGGAGTTTCTGCAGACGGAAGAGGAGGAAGTGACGGAGACTTCTTTTCTGGGTAATATTTACAGATTATATTATTATGTTAACCATGAAAAGCTGCATAACGGGAACAATTATGACAGCATCTGGCTGATATTTGATGATGGCACCTTCCTGGAGATACCGGTCACGGTGATGTGCCGCATAGCCGGCCGGCGGAAATTTGAACGATACCAGGAGAAAAAGGCGCTTACGGTAGAACTGATGGATTCTTACCAGACATTTCGTCTTAAGCGGATCAGTACCAGTACGTGGATGGCAGAGACAAACAGACTGCTGAGCCGGCTGATGGAGATTGACGACCGTGATATTGCCTTAAAGCTTTTTCAGGCGCAGATCATGCTTACGGAAGAACGCTATAACGAAGCGAGATGGATGATTGAGAAGTATGAAGACCGTGTGGCCGAGTGCAGGGAGGATTATCCGGAGCTGTGGTGCTATTATCTGTACCTTACGACGTTGTACAGCAGAGAAGACAGCTATGTGGATGAAGTGGCGGAGACCGTTTCCGACATATACGTACGCAACAGAGGAAACTGGCGGATCGCATGGCTTCTTATGTACCTGTCGGAGGAATACAGCAAAGATCCTATGCGCAAATGGAGATTGCTGGAGGAAGTTTTCCGGTACAAATGCACGTCTCCTGTCATCTATATAGAAGCATGGCATCTGCTGTGCATGAATCCGGCGATGCTCATGAAGCTGGATCTGTTTGAGCAGCAGATCCTCTCTTTTGCGGTCAGGCATGGTCTGATGAAGGATGAGATCATTCTGCAGATCGTGTATCTGTCTCAGAAGGAGAAACAATATTCAGCGAGCATCCTGCGTATTTTAAAGGGATGCTATGCCCTGCGCCCGCAGAACGATATCCTGCATGCGATCTGCACGCTGCTGATCAAAGGAAATTGTTTTGGGGCGGCTTACTTTGAATGGTATAAGGCAGGGGTGGAGCGGAATCTTCGGATCACCCGCCTGTATGAGTATTACATGATGTCGGCGCCTTTGGATTACAGTGAACCTGTGCCGAAGATCGTACTCATGTATTTTGCATACCAGAGTAACTTAAGCTATGAGATCACGGCATACTTGTATGCCTATGTACATAAGCACAGAGCGGAGATGACAGAGATCTACATAAATTATACGGCTGCTATTGAGCGGTTTGTGGCGGAGCAGATGCGGTACGGCAGGATCAACAGGGATCTGGCATATCTGTATCGCAACGTGATCAGTTTACCGATGATCGATGAGGAGAGTGCGGCACAGCTGGCGACGCTTCTTTTTCTGAAGGAGATTAGGGTCTGGTCCGATAAGATCGTAGAGGTGTTTGTCGTCTATCCGTATGGAGTGGGAGAGAATGTCTATCCGGTATCGGAGGGAAAGGCTCTGGTCCCCGTTTACGATTCTGACTGCAAGATCTTATTGGGAGACAGAGAGGGGAACCGCTATACGGTAAGCATTGGGCATGAGGAGCAGGAATTGTGCGGCCCTGCCAGATTAGCGCTTATGATCGCCCCTTTTGTGCGGGACAATCTGTGGTATGGGGTCTATACTTGTTTCGAGTACCAGAAAACACTTACAGTGCAGGACGACAATGTGGACCTGTATGTGAGTCTCTCTAGGTCCGGGCTGATCGCGGAACCGACGAAGAAGGTGATACGTATGATGCTGGTGCGTTTCTTCTATTCGCGGGACCGGATGAGGGAGCTGGACGATTATCTGATGGCACTTCATCCCGAGGATATACAGAAACGCGACCGCAGAGAAATTGTGCGGTGTATGGTGGTCCGGGGAATGTATGAGGAGGCATGGCAGTGGGTGCGGTACTGCGGGCCGAATGATATGGATGCCAAGGTTCTTCTGAAACTGTGCAGCAGGCTGTTAGACGGAGAGGAGATCTGGGAGGAGCCTGAGATGACAGGCATCCTTGCTTATGTGGTACAGCGCGGTAAGTACGACGAGAATGTACTGGATCATCTGGTGAAGTATTTCCGGGGCAGCATTAAAGAGATGCGAGACATATGGAAGATGGCGGAGTCTTTCGGGGTGAATACCTACGCGCTCTGTGAGCGGATGCTGGAGCAGATGCTGTACACGGGTGCGCATGTGGGGGAGAAGATTGAGATCTTCCGCACATACAATAAAGGGATGGGAAATGAAGAACTGCGGATGGCCTTTTTATCCCAATGCTGTTATGACTATATGGTGAAAGAACAGATCGCGGATCCGTATATCTTCTGGGGCATCATGCAATTATATCAGAAAGAAGCTTTTATGCACCGCGTGTGTAAGATGGCCTTCCTGCAGTATTATGCGGAGAACAGACAAGAGCAGGACGAACGGGTCAGGCAGACATGCTGTGCGTTCCTGCAGGATCTGCTGGCGGAGCGGATTCTGCTGCCGCTCTATAAAGACTATCAGGGCTATATCCCTCAAATGGATGAATTCCAAGATAAGACCCTGATCGAATACCGGGTAAAGCCCGGGTGCAGGGCCGTGATCCACTACATGATACAGGATGAGGGAGCAGCGGAAGGCGAATACCGTCAGGAAGAGATGCGGGATATGTTTGGGGGCATCTGTGTCAAAGAATTTATCCTCTTTTTCGGAGAGCGGCTGCAGTATTATATTACGGAGGAGTCGGAGAACGGATCGCGGCCGACCAGAAGCAACAGCATTGCGGCCAGCGATATGGAACCGGAAGATTTTGAGAGCCGCTACACAATACTGAACGATATCATGATCGGGAAAACGCTGCACGATTATGATACGGTAAACGACCTGATGATGCAGTATTACAGACAGGATTTTGTGGTTGACCACTTATTTAAACTGCGCTAATGCAACGATGATCAAGTCTTTGCTGGATTTGCGTAGGATTTATGTTAACACAGAAAAGGGTGACGGGCAAGGATGTTCTTGGATCGAAAGAATGGGAGCAAACTGCATAAGGGAAGTGTGCTGGTGGGGTATGACCTGGGAAACCGCTATTCTCAGATCAGCTATTGTATTTACGGGCAGGAGGATGTAGATACGGTGGCAACTGTGGTGGGGACGAAGCAGTACAATATCCCGACAATGTTATGTAAACGTAAAGGGGCGAACCAGTGGTATTACGGCAAGGACGCCCTGAAAAACGAACAGGAAGGCGGAAGTCTGGTCTCCGGTCTTCTTTCCCTGGTAAGAAAGGGAGAAGAGGTGAAGGTGGAGGAGGAGCTATTCGATCCGATGGCGCTGCTCACACTGTTCATCAAGCGTACCATGACATTGATGAACTTTATTGCGCCTGTTGAGAAGATTGACGCGATCATGTTCACGGTGGAAGAACTGGATGACAGGATGGTGGAAGTCTTGACGCTTGTATCGGCGAATCTTGGACTGAAGACATCTCATATCTATTTCCAGGGGCATACGGAGAGCTTTTATTCTTTTATGCTGCATCAACAGGCGGATCTATGGTATCATCAGGTGCTGGCCTGTGAACATGATGGCCTGCGGCTGAAGCTGTATCGAATGGAGTGTAATAAGCGCACCACGCCGATCGTCGTCCTGATCGAGGAACAGATCTACGAAACGCTCGTGATCCCGGAAGAAGCGGAAGAAGAGAAGATCAGGCAGGACGCATACCGCTTGGCGGATGAGAGATTTCTGGGGATATTGCAGGGAATGTGCGAGGGCAGGTTCATATCGACAGTCTACCTTCTGGGAGACGGCTTCCGGGCCGGATGGCAGGAGCAGTCGCTGCAGTTTCTTTGCCGTAACCGGAGAGTGTTTCAGGGAAACAATCTTTTCAGCAAAGGCGCCTGCTACGGTCTTCTGGAGAAGTTAGAGCCCAGTGAGGAAGGCAAGAAGCATGTTTTCCTTGGCAGAGATATGCTGAAGGCTAATATCGGGATGAACGTCATGCGACAGGGCAAGGAGTCCTATTATGCACTTCTGGATGCCGGAGAGAACTGGTATGAGTTATACAGGGAATGCGATTTCCTTCTGACAAAGGAGAAGGAATTGTGCTTCGTGATAACGCCTTTGGACGGGAAACATGTGCAGACGAAAGTGATTGCCTTGTCGGAGGGGAACGAGAACGGAGCGCCCTTTACGAGATATCACATGGAAATGAAGATGAATGCAGCGGATCAGGTGTGCGTCAAGATAACGGATCTGGGATTTGGTGAGTTTTACGAGGCAAGTGGAAACGTTTGGGAGGAAGCTTTTCAGATATCCTAA
This sequence comes from uncultured Lachnospiraceae bacterium, assembly GCA_947175055.1. Taxonomy (GTDB): domain Bacteria; phylum Bacillota; class Clostridia; order Lachnospirales; family Lachnospiraceae; genus UBA3282. Next base: position 9,945 of record CAMWLJ010000025.1, read on the forward strand.
ATGAGAAGGACGAAAGGAAATGGGACAGATCATATTGGGGACGGGCCGACAAGCCGTGACACCCTATTTCGTAGAGAAATTTTATATTAATTTATATTCCGTGGAGGAACTGTGCTATCTGTTAGTTGAGAAGGCGGAGATGCTGGATCCGGAGATTATGCGCAGGGATCTGGTGCAGTGGCTGGATGAACAGTGCGGTTTAAACCAGCTGGCACATGCGCTGTATTCCCTGATGAATCAGAACGGTTCCACTGCCGCATTTGCGGGGATCATACTGGAATACGTTAATCTGTATTCTGCGGATGTGGTGGCCAGGACAGAGGAGATCATCAGGAACAATGAGGACTTAAGTCCCAGTGAGCGCCAGAAATCTAAGGCGGATTATATGCTGCTCAACGGGAGACTCTATGGAGCGTTGAAACAATACCACGCGCTTCTTATGCAGATCCCGGAGACAAACAGAACGCTGCTGTCACAGGTCATGCACAATATGGGGGTGGCTTATGCGAAACTGTTTATGTTCCGGCAGGCTGCCGACCGGTTTAAGCAGGCCTATGAGACTGACAGCGCCGAAGACAGCCTGGCACTGTATCTGACCTGTGTACGGCTGTACAGTCAGGACAAGGAGTATGTTTCCTTTATCGCAGATCACCCGGAGTATCACAATGCATCGCTGCGGGTGGAACGGCGCATGGAGCAGGCGACAGGGCAGTTTGAGGCGACGGACGAGAACCGCATGCTTTTTACGCTCCAAGTGTTTAAGGAGGAAGGAAGCAGTACGGCCGGTAGCGATACCCCCTATTATGAGGAGATCGAGAAGCTGACAGATGCAATGAAAGAGCGCTACAGAGAGTATGTTTCATAGAGACGGCACCGTGGACTACAGAATAGTTGAAAATTTGGACAGGCGGAAAAAAGAATGGGATGGTTTAGGAATTTAAGAAACAAATTTCATAAGAAAGATCGAAATGACTTCTATGAGGGCGAGTGGGAAGAAGAGGAGATCGAACATCAGATCGACTATGATAATAAAGAGCAGAGGGATGATTATGTCAAAAGCTGTCTGGAACGAATGGCAGATGCGACAAAAGAACTGGAGAATCTGACCTATGAATATGATATGGTCACCTCTTATCTGAAGGATATGGAAGAGATCGATGCGCTTCCGCAGGAGGAGAGCGAACAGCTCAAAGAATGTGCCAGACGGGTGGCTGATCTGCAGAGCAGCAGGGCGGATTACATGGAACGGCCGCGCCGGATCAGCGAAGAGAATTACCGACTTATGGAGCGGATAGCCGATGAGGTGGAAGAAGGATATGAGAAGCTGAGCGAGACAGAGGAATACCAGAACCTGATCAGACAGGATCTGGGACGTCTGGATGGAGAGAGACATGCCTATGCGTATCGCAGGAATGAAGTGATGGGTGTGATAGCGGACACAAGAGGGATGGCAGTGATCTGCGTCGTGGCGTTGGGCCTTTGCGTATTACTCCTGCTGCTTCTGCAGTTTTTCCTGGAGATGGATACGGGAGTCGGATATCTGCTGACAGCGGCGGCGGCCGCCATAGCGATCACGGTGATCTATGTGAAGCATCTGGATGCAAGACAGGAACTGCGCCGAGTGGAGAACGGGATCAATAAGATCATTCTCCTGCAGAACAAGGTGAAGATCCGCTATGTCAATAATACGAACCTGTTAGAATATCTGCAACTGAAATACGGGGTAGGCAGTGCGAAGGAATTGATGGATCTGTGGGAGAATTACCAGGTGGAACGGGCAGAGCGGGAAAACCTCAGGAAAGCGGAGCGCGATCTGGATTATAACGAGCGGGAACTGCTGCAGATGCTGAAGTGTTATCAGATCAAGGATCCGGCCATATGGCTGCACCAGACGGAGGCTATTCTGGACCGGAAGGAGATGGTGGAGATCCGTCATAATCTGATCGTCAGGAGACAGTCCCTGCGCCGCCGGATGGATTATAATAAGGAAGTGGTGGCCGGCGGTTCCCAGCAGGAGATCAAGGAGCTGGTGGAGAAGTATCCGCAGTATGCAAAGGAGATCATGCAGGCAGTAGAAGAATATGAAAATAAATATTCCGGGAAGAGGAAGCAGGAAGATACAAAGAAACAGAACAGGGAGGAGCGTATAAAATGAACACAGACAGATATGTAAGCCCGTTATCGGAGCGGTATGCCAGTAAGGAGATGCAGTATATCTTTTCGCCGGATATGAAATTCCGGACGTGGAGGAAGCTGTGGATCGCGCTGGCAGAGACAGAGATGGAGTTGGGACTTTGCCAGAACGGGCAGCCGGTCATCACGAAAGAGCAGATTGACGAACTGAAGGCTCATGCGGAGGATATCAATTACGATGTGGCGAAAGCCCGGGAGAAGGAAGTGCGGCATGATGTGATGAGTCATGTCTATGCGTATGGACAGCAGTGTCCGAAGGCGGCAGGCATCATCCATCTGGGGGCTACTTCCTGTTATGTGGGGGACAATACGGATATCATCGTGATGACGCAGGCTCTGCGCCTGGTGAAGAAGAAGCTGGTGAATGTGATCGCTAAGCTTGCGAAGTTCGCGCAGGAATATAAGGAGCTGCCGACCCTGGCCTTTACGCATTTCCAGCCGGCGCAGCCTACGACGGTGGGCAAGCGGGCGACTCTCTGGGCGCAGGAGTTCTGTCTGGACCTGGAGGATCTTGATTATGTGCTCTCGACGATGAAGCTGTTGGGTTCTAAGGGCACTACAGGAACGCAGGCATCTTTCCTGGAGTTGTTCGATGGAGATCAGGAGACCATCGACAAGATCGATCCCATGATCGCGGCGAAGATGGGATTCGAGAAATGCTATCCGGTCTCGGGGCAGACCTATTCCCGCAAGGTGGACACGAGGGTGTGCAATGTGTTGGCCGGGATCGCGGCGTCGGCACATAAGTTGTCCAATGATATCAGGCTGCTGCAGCATTTAAAAGAGGTGGAGGAGCCTTTCGAGAAGAGCCAGATCGGATCTTCAGCCATGGCCTACAAGCGAAATCCGATGCGGAGTGAACGGATCGCGTCCTTGTCCAGGTATGTGATGGTTGATGCACTGAATCCGGCTATCACCTCGGCGACCCAATGGTTTGAGCGGACACTGGACGATTCCGCCAATAAGAGACTTTCGATTCCGGAAGCTTTTCTGGCAGTTGACGGGATCCTGGATCTGTGCCTGAATGTGGTGGACGGACTGGTAGTGTATGATAAGGTGATCACGAAGCGGCTCATGAGCGAGCTGCCTTTCATGGCCACGGAGAATATTATGATGGATGCGGTGAAGTCAGGCGGCAACAGGCAGGAGCTGCATGAGCGGATCAGGGAGCTGTCCATGGAGGCAGGCGCCCATGTGAAGCGGGACGGGAAGGAGAACGACTTGCTTAAGCTGATTGCTGCCGATCCTGCGTTCAATCTGTCGGAGGAGGCGCTTTGGGAGACGATGGATCCGAAGAAGTATGTAGGGCGTGCGCCGCTGCAGGTGGAGAAGTTCCTCACGGAGGTTGTAAATCCGATTCTGGAGGAGAATAAAGAGCTGCTTGGCGTGACGGCGGAGATCAACGTGTAGGATGCATGGGAAATAGATATTTCCAGAAGAAAAGTAGGTGCAGGTATTGCAAAAGAGGGATGCATGGGGCAAGTACATATGGATAGCAATCGTTGTGGCAGCACTGTGTGTCGGACTGAAAATGCCTGCGGCGGCTAAGGAAGAAACAGTGCAGACAGCGGATGGGGACCGCCAGGTATTGGCGGCGTATGAGGAGTACCGGGAGCGGTTGAACAAGATCATGCACCGGTCAGAGATCGCAGGCAGCGGTTTTTCGGTGATCGAGGATCAGATCTTTCCGTTGGAGACGGAATGCTATGGGGAGATTTTGCTGGTGCCGGCAATGGAGGAGCAGTATCGGCGGCTGGCGCTGTTCTTTACAAAGGAAGACGGGACGGTGGTATACCGGACCGATCAGCTTCATGCCAACAGCCGGAATGTGGGAATGTTGGAACAGCCGGTCGTGGAGATCGGGGCCGTCTCGTTTCAGGACCTGAACCGGGACGGGCTGATGGATATCGTGCTGATCGTCACCTGCCGAAACAGGACAGGAGTGTATGCCGGCAGGGAGTACAAGGTCGGAGATGTGCTTTTTCAAGGGGAAAAGGGGTTCTACCGGGATTACCGGATCTCGGATAAGATCAATCGTTTCGGGATGAATAAGAGTGCGGAGAGCATCATTGCCTATGTCCGGGACGGGCGTTCCGCGGAGTTCCTTTATACGGCGTCCACGAAGGCGGAACTGCTGCGCAGCGGTTTTGTCATCACGAAGGAGCAGGATTATTTCAGGCAGTTTGAGAAGCTGGGATATCTGGAGGTAATGCCGGGAAGTTATACGATCGCAGAGTTTTCGGTCTTTATGATCTATCTGGTGGATGAGCAGGGGAACATCGTGTGGAGTTTCCAGCCCATGGGTGACTACGATAATCTGTATGCGCTTAAGGGGATCACCTGCCGGGATATTGACGGGGACGGGATGAAAGATCTTTTGGTATTTGCCCGATACAGCTATGAGGGCAGTGTGGACGAGGTGGTGATCGAGAGTGATTATCAGATCTACTACCAGCGGACCAGCGGTTTTGAGACGGATACGGAAGTGAAGAAGAAAGTTCACTGCACCGAAGAGGATACGGTCGCGGAGCTTGTAGACAGGGCGAGAGCCTATTGGGGGTGGAGTCCGGAATGATCAAAATATTGATAGTGGATGATGAACAGCCGATCTGCGATCTGATCGATATGAATCTGTCGGCGGCAGGGTATGCCTGTGTGGCGGTGCAGGACGGGCTGGCGGCCATAGAGGCGGTGGAGAAGAATACGTTCGATCTGGTTCTTCTGGATATCATGCTGCCGGGGGCGGACGGTTACGATGTAATGGAATATATCAGACCCTTTAAAGTGCCGGTGATCTTCATCTCGGCGAAACATGAGGTGAAGGACCGGGTGAAGGGGCTTAAGCTGGGGGCGGATGATTATCTGATCAAACCCTTTGATGTGACAGAACTGCTGGCCAGAGTGGAGGCGGTCCTGCGCAGGTACAACAAGACGGATAAGGTGATCACACTGGGTGATGTGGAAATCGACGTGGAGGCGAGAAGGGTGAAGCGGGGTGGTAGTCCGGTTTCCCTGACCAGCAAGGAATTCGACCTGATGCTGCTTTTCGTGGAGAACCGGAACGTGGCGCTTTTCCGGGAGAATCTGTATGAAAGGGTCTGGGATGACGAGTATTTCGCTAACAGCAGGACACTGGATCTTCATGTACAGCGGCTGAGGAGGAAATTGGGCTGGGAGAAGAATCTGGTGGCGGTGTATAAGGTAGGATATCGGCTGGAACTGTAGTACAGTAGTCTGGCGGTAGTCGATCTTGAAGGACTATGGGAAGGATATGGACATAGACAATGAAATTTTCCCGGAAGTTGTTGCTTTGGACGACGATCATCATAGCGATCACGCTGGGGTTAAGCGGATTCTATTTTGTAAACTATGTGTTTCGCACTTCACTGGAGCGGGAAGTCGGCCAGGCGCTTGATGAGAACAGTATACTGCGGTTTGCCTTTCAGACGGCGGCCTTAAATGTGCCGTTGAAATATGACCTGCTGCAGGACGGGTCCGTGGAGCAGATCGCCTCTAATCTGGAGACCAGCGGACAGGGAAGCGGCCGTCTGCTGCGGCTTTCCGATGAGGAGAAGAAGGTGCTCTATGCCAGCGACGGTTTTGAGGTAGACGACGCCTTGCTGGAGCAGACGGAGGAGAACAGATATGCCTACCGTGTGATCCGACAGGGAGAGCGCTATTATGCCCAGACGGCCAGCAGTGTCAACGCATTGGGCAGGGTCCTGTATTTGGAGACGCTCAGGGATGTATCCCAGGTATTTGCGGAGAGGGAGATGGGATTTACGGTATACCGCAGACTGACGGTGCTGATGCTGGTGCTGGGGATCGCGATCATGCACTTTATCGCGTCAAGGCTGACGAAACCGATCCGACTTTTGATGAAGGCGACGAAAGAGATGGCGGCGGGAGATTACGGATACCGGGCTGAGCAGGTCAGCAGCGATGAGCTGGGGCAGCTGACACAGGATTTCAACCATATGTCGGAGGCGCTGGAGAAGACCATCGGCCAGCTGGAGGAAGAGGTACAGTCCAGGGAGGAGTTTGTGGGGGCTTTTGCCCATGAGCTTAAGACACCGCTGACTTCCATTATCGGATATGCGGATATGCTGCGCTCCCGGAAGCTGGATGAAGAGAAAAGTTTCCGCTCAGCCAATTATATCTATACGGAGGGCAAACGTCTGGAGACCATGTCGCTGCGGCTGTTGGACATCATGGTGACGAAGAAGGAAGGAGCCAGGCTGCAGAAGATATCGACAGAGACGCTGTTCGAGTATCTGCAGAGTCTGTTTCTGCCCAAGGAGGAAATGGACTTCCGGTTTTCCTATGAGCAGGCCGTGGTGACGGCGGATACCGGCCTGATCCAGACGGTGCTGGTGAATCTGATCGACAATGCCTGCAAGGCCTCGGAGCCTGGCAGCAGGATCGAGGTGGAAGGACATGTGTTGGAGATGCCTCCTGTAGGATGGGAACAGGCGGATAATGGGAAAGCAGAGAAACAGGATAGAAGCAAAGCGGAAGGCAGGAGAATAGAAAAGCAGGATAAACTGGCCGCAGAAGGCGGGAAGGCAGAGAAGGCGGATAAAGGGAAAAAAGAAAAGGGAAGAGCAGAACAGGAAAAGAAGGAGAGGGAAAAAGCCGGGATGACGGGATATTGGTTCAGCGTACGGGACTATGGCATCGGAATTCCGGAGGAAGAGATATCCAAAGTCACGCAGGCTTTCTATATGGTGGATAAATCCAGGGCGCGCAGCAGAAACGGTGCCGGTCTGGGGTTGGCGCTTTGTGCGGAGATACTGGCACTTCATGGGAGCCGGCTTAAGATTGAGAGCGTACCGGGACAGGGAACGACGGTAGGCTTCCTTTTGTGGGAAGAGAGAAGGGAGGCTCAGCATGAAGAAACCTGTTGTTAGAAATTGGCGGCGGCTTCTTAGCCCGGCGCTTCTGGCGCTGACGGCGCTGGTGGTGATATTGTCTGTCTGGGGACCGGGAGTGCTCGCTGTCTATACGGACAGAGGAATATTGAACCAGATTCAGACGCGGCAGGAAGAGACCGGCAAGGAAGGCTATCGGTATCAACTGAGTAGTAACGAGAAGCTTTACATCCTGTCACAGTGCCTGAATGCCCAGAATCTGCCGGAGACGGAACAGAGTGCAAAGACCAGGGATACGGAGACGGCCTATCAGGAACTGACGGGTACGTATGCTTTTGTAGTCAATCACAATGGCCCGTCCGGCAAAGAGATCACGGATACGGAGATTTACGAGACGGCCAATAACGGGCTTGCCATGCTAAAGGAGGCAGGCGTTCTGCCGGCGGAGATTCGGGAGATCCGGGCGGAAGCTTACGAGGCGACGCTTTATTCCGCGATCGATGTGCCGGAACCGCGGAATAATGTGGCGGTCTGGAAATTGAGCCTGACGGGCAGTCTGCAGAATGCCAATAAGGAGAACCGGCTGATCGATGCGTATATCGATGCGGATGATGGTAAGATCTATGAATTCTATGTGCGGGCGCAGCTGGAATGGGAGGAGATCGATGCGGATGCACTTGTAGAAGCGTGGGGCAGCTATATGGGTCTGTCGGCACCGCAGACTTATGAGACAGACAACCCGCTTCTTGAGACGACGCCCTATTATAAGAAATATGTTTTTTCCGGCAGCAGTGAGGAGAGAACGGTCGTGACGATTGGATTTTATGAAGGGATCAATGAATTGTTCCTGAAGATTTCCAGATGATGCAAATTTGATGCAAAAATGATGTAACTCTGTTACAAAAATGATGAAATTATGATGCACCACTTCTGTATGATAAGAACAGATCACAGGAGAGGAGCATCATTTTATGTACAGAAGAAGATATCGCAGATCACGGAGAAGAAGAGAAGAACAAAAAAGGTATTTGCAGAGAATACTGTTGGGCGTATCGGTCCTCTGCATCATCGTAGCCTGTGCCGCTGTGGCAGTTAAGACAAGGAAAGCGACGCAGACTGTGGAGGCGGCAACGGCTCTGATGCAGGCCGCCGATATGACTGTGAAGACACGGGACATGAAGGAGACTGGCGCGGAAGACGATGCTCCGGCAGAAGTAGATGAACCGGTATCGACGATCGTCATCGACCCTGGCCACGGCGGGATGGACGGCGGCTGTGTTTCCGGGAATGTTGTGGAGAAGGATATCAACAGGATGATCGCGGCCCGTGTCGTGGTGAAGCTTAACCGTATGGGCTATCAGGCAGAACTTGCCAGAGAGGGTGACGCTTACATAGACAAGAAGGAGCGGGTGGAGAATGCAAATGCCCGGAATGCACTGCTCTATGTCAGCATCCACCAGAACTTTTGCGAGGATGACAGCGTAGCGGGGATCGAGACCTGGTATGACGGGACCGACACCGAACGGGACAGCGGGCGGCTGGCGCAGTTGATCCAGCAGGAGACGGTGCGGGAGACGGGAGCGGTGAGCAGGGAGTTAGTGTCGGAATCGGATCTGTGTGTGACAAGCAAGAGTAACATGCCTTCCTGCCTGATCGAGACCGGATTTCTTTCCAATCAGGAGGAACGCAGCAAACTGATCACGGACGAATACAGAGATCAGCTGGCGGAGGGGATCGCCAGAGGCATAGACAGGTATCTGAATCCTCTGACGATGTACCTGACCTTTGACGACGGCCCTTCTGAGAAAACTACCGACAAGATTCTGGATATTTTAAAGGAAAGGAATGTGAAGGCAACTTTCTTTGTGATCGGGGAATATGTCCGGAAGTATCCGGAGACGGCCAGACGGATCGTGCGGGAGGGGCACGCCATCGGTATTCACTGCGACGTGCACGACTATAAGGCACTGTATGCCAGTGTAGACAGTTATCTGGAAGATTTCAGAAAGGCCTATGATACCGTGTATGAGGTGACGGGGGTGGAAACTAAACTGTTCCGTTTTCCCGGCGGCAGTGTCAATGCTTATAACAGGAAAGTGAGAGACGAGATCATAGAGGCGATGGAGGAGGCGGGGTTTATCTACTATGACTGGAATGCCAGTTTGGAGGATGCGACCGGCAAGGAATACAGCGTGGACAAACTGGTGGACAATGCGGTGGACACGGCACGTGGGAGAGAGCGGGTGGTGCTGCTTGCCCATGACAGAGTAGCAGAAACGGCAGACGCTCTGCCGGCGCTGCTGAATGCCTTCCCGGAGTACCGGATGGAACCGCTTACGGTCCAACTGGAGCCGGTGCAGTTTTGAGGCTGTGGTCACGGCTGCTCTCTGCGGTACTGGGAAGGGGAGCAGCCGGTCTGTTTATGGAAGATCCTGCTGAAATAGAGCGGGTTATCATAGCCGGAGAGAGAACCGACTTCCTGAATGGAGTAGTTCGTATTCTTCAGCAGTTCTTTGGCCTTGTTGATACGGATAGAGGTGATATACTGCATGGGGGTTATGCCCATGTATTGTTTGAAACTGCGGATGAACCAGCTTACGCTCATATGCTGGTCCCTTGCATAGTGTTCAATGGAAATATCTTTTGTAAAGAATTCATTAAAAAAGTGGACGGCAGCCTCCATATCTTCTACATTTCTGTATTTATCAGCGGAACTCTCCAACTGATTCCGATGAATCTTCGTAAAGATCTGCTGTAGATAAAAGCAGAGCAGTTCTTCAAAACAAGGGCGTTTCAGCTGTAGTTCCAGTATGATCTGCCGAAACAGCTGCGGGTAATATAAGGACATACCGCAGGAGAGCACGTGGGTGTCCAGGAATCCAATTTTGTCCAGAATCCAGGATGCCTCGAAGCCGGAGAAATGGATCCAGTATACTTCCGGTGCATCCGTGGCATAGTAGTAGTACTGCTGGCTCTCACCGGGGCGGTAAAGTACCATGTGCCCGGCATTCACCTCCTGCAGCCGGCCTTCCAAACAGAAAAAGGCCTTGCCCGCGGATACGTATAAAAGCTGATGATCTCTGCGTCCGTCGGGGCGCAGAGTGGGCATCATGGGCTGATTTATCAGGCGGTAGACGCCGCAGCTGGCAATGCTTAACGGATGTGCAGTATCTTCTATCTCTATGTCTGTATTGTGCAGATAGCCGGTGTTGGAATACATGGGAGACCTCCTTTTGCGCCATGTGAGGATTGTATCATTTTGTGCATGTTTTGTCCAATAGAAGCCATAGATTTCTGCCGGGCAATCCTATATCATTATGGTATAGAAATTCTCACGTTGAGAAAGGAGCATGATTATCAAGATGATCGTACCAAAATATTATGAAGATCTGAATGTGCTGCATAAGGGCACCATGCCTGACAGGGCATATTATATCCCGGCGTCCGGAAGGATGGACGACCTCTGGGAGGATCGGGAGCGTTCGGAACGTTTCGTACAGCTTTCCGGTCAGTGGAAGTTCCGCTATTTTGACAGCATTTATGAGGTGAAGGAGGAATTTTGGAAGGAAGAATATGACACGGAGGGGTTTGCCACGGTGTCTGTACCGGGTGTGTGGCAGAACTACGGCCATGACAGGCATCAGTATACCAATACGCGCTACCCATTTCCGATGGATCCGCCCTATGTGCCTCATGCCAATCCCTGCGGGGAGTACGTGCGCACTTTTACCTATCATCAGGACGAGAATGCACCGGAAGCCTTCCTGAACTTTGAGGGTGTGGATTCCTGCTTTTATGTGTGGCTGAACGGTAGTTTTGTGGGATACAGCCAGGTGTCTCATTCCACCAGCGAATTTGCGGTCACCGGGCTTTTACGGGAAGGGAAGAATACGCTGTCTGTCCTGGTGCTGAAATGGTGTGACGGCAGTTATCTGGAGGATCAGGATAAATTTCGGATGAGCGGTATCTTCCGGGACGTCTATCTTCTCAGAAGGCCTCAGGAAGGAATCTTTGACTATTTCGTGAAAGCGTATCCGGAGAACGGCCATAGGGATGGCAAGGTTGAGATCGGCTTTTCCTATCTGAGCAGGCCCGTGGAGACGAAGGTAAGCCTCTTCGACAGGGAAGGCAGACTGGTGGCAGAAGGCGAGGCGGCAGTAGATAAGCCGGCGGCAGAGAGCGGTTTGGCAGCGGATGGAGCAGCAGACAGAACCGCGGCGGACGATGAGATGACGGCAGGCAGAGCGGGCCAGGAGAGTGGAACGGCGGCAGGGCAGGCCGGCGGCACGAAGTGGACAAGCCGTGCGGCGCTGCAGGTGAAGGACGCCGTGCTGTGGAATGCGGAGGTGCCCTATCTGTACACGCTGGTGATAGAGACCGCAGCAGAAACGATCACGGATCATGTGGGAATCCGGGAGATCCATACGCAGGATGGGGTGCTGTATTTCAACGGTGTGAAGATCAAATTCCACGGGACGAACCGTCATGACAGCGATCCGGTGACTGGTTTTGCGATCGACAGGCAGCAGCTGTTAACAGATCTGCGGCTGATGAAGGAACACAATATCAATGCGATCCGTACCAGCCATTATCCGAATGCGCCCTGGTGCTATCAATTGTATGACCGTCTGGGTTTCTATGTGATCGACGAGGCAGATAACGAAAGCCATGGGACGTCGGATATCTATCTGGACGGTGCGGACTGGAATGTCAGGAGCAAACGCTGGAATGAGGCGATCGCGGACAACCCGGCATTTACACAGGCCACAGTGGACAGGACGAGACGCTGTGTGGAGCGGGACAAGAACCGGCCCAGCGTGGTGATCTGGTCCATGGGAAATGAGTGTGCCTACGGGTGTACCTTTGAGGAAGCGCTTAAGTGGACGAAGCAGTATGATGATACGAGGCTGACACATTATGAGAGCTGTCGGTACGTGTCGGATGAGCGGGAGTATGATTACAGCAATATCGATCTGCACAGTCGGATGTATCCGTCTTTGCAGGAAATCCATGAGTATTTCGAGAAGGACGGGACGAAGCCCTACGTGATGTGTGAGTTCTGCCATGCCATGGGCAACGGCCCCGGGGATCTGGAGGATTATTTCGAGGTCATCCAGCAGTATGACAAGGCATGCGGCGGATTCGTCTGGGAATGGTGCGACCATGCCATTGACCTGGGTAAGACGATCCGCGGGAAAAAGGTCTATGCTTACGGCGGGGACCACGGCGAGTACCCGCAGGACGGCAACTTCTGCATGGACGGACTTGTCTATCCTGACCGCAGGCCGCACACCGGGCTGCTGGAATTCAAGAATGTGTACAGGCCGGCCAGAGTCGTGGCATTCAGTCAGGCAAAGAAGGAGTTGGTGCTGCACAACTATATGGATTTCCTGAATCTGGGGGACTATTGTACGGTGCGGTACGAAGTGCTGTGTGACGGTATTGTGACAGAGCAGGGACGTATCGGGGAGAATGTGCTTCCTGTCATTGCACCGCATGAGGAAAAGGCAGTACCGGTTGCCTTTACGGTGCCGGAGAAAGGAAAGTGTTTCCTGAAAGTTTCCTATGAGCTGCGGGAGGAGACGGAGCTTCTTCCGGCAGGCTTTTTGCTGGGATTCGAGGAAGTGCCGGTAGAGACTGCGGAGAATGTGAATCAGAAGGCTGCCAGACTGCTTGGCGAGGAGACTGCAGGAACGGATGGAGCCGGGCATGTAGAGCAGGCAGAGTTTCTGCTGCAGGAAGATGATTGTACGGTGACGGTATCTACGCCCCTGTTTAAATATGTATACGATAAGCTGACAGGATTGTTTACCGGGATGGTCTATGATAACATATCGTTGCTGGAACGGCCCATGGAATTTAACATCTGGCGGGCGCCTACGGACAATGACCGCAATATCAAGTTGAAGTGGATGGCAGCACAGTATGACCGCACCGTGACAAGAGCTTATGATACGAAGGTGAGAGCCGGAGAGCGGGAAGTTGTGATCGAGACGGTACTTTCCGTAGCGGCTGTCTATATACAGAGGATACTGGATATCAGGGCATGTTGGACAATCCGGGCTGACGGGGCCGTGGATGCGGAATTTATGGTGCAGAAGGATCCGGAATTCCCGTTCCTGCCCAGATTCGGGCTGCGGCTGTTCCTGCCAAAAGCAATGGAGCGGGTGGAATACTGCGGTATAGGTCCGGTAGAGAGCTATGTGGATAAGAGGCAGGCCGGTTGGCACGGTGTATTCGACGAGGCGGTAAAAGCAATGCATGAGGGGTATGTGAGGCCGCAGGAGAACGGGAGCCACCATGACTGCGATTATGTGACTGTGTACGGTGCTCCGGGCTCGCTTACCGTGGCGGGGAGAGAGACTTTTGCATTCAACGCGTCGGTCTACACGCAGGAGGAGCTTACACAGAAGGCCCATGATCATGAGCTGACGGAGTCACCGTATACAGTGCTGTGCGTGGATTACAGACAGAGTGGGATCGGTTCCAACAGCTGCGGGCCGATGTTGCTTGAAAAGTATCGGATAGAGGACAGCTTCCGATTCGCAGTGCGGATGAGGCCGAGTACCGGCCAAAGTTTGCGACTGTCATAGCATGGATGGTCATGCGGCCCGCCGGATGGCAGGCTGTGCATGATGGGGGATTCCCGCAGGCAATGAGACAAGTGGCTGCTTGCAGTGGCGGCTTTGATCATGACAGTAGCAGCATATGTTAAGGTTAAAGACTGAAGGAGTAAGGAGGAGAAGACGTATGTATATCATACCGGAACCACAGCAGATGAATATTTTGGAGGGGGAGTATACGATCCGATTCGATCATAAGATCGTGATCGACCGTTCCTGCGGCACGGCGGCGTATGACTATGCGAAGCTGCTGCAGGAGGAGCTTTGCGGATGCATGGGATATGGGCCGAAGATCACCAGAGGAAGCTCCGGGAAGGCGGCGGTCACGCTGATGATGGATGATGAGCTGGGAGAGGAAGCGTATCGCCTGGAGGCCGGGACAGATGGCATCAGGATCGTGGGCGGTACGGACAGAGGGCTCCTTTACGGCGTGCAGACGCTTCGCCAGATCGTCAGGCAGACCGGGGCCTGCGTACCCTGTATGCAGATCCAGGATCATCCGGATATCAGGAACAGAGGCTTCTATCACGATGTGACCCGGGGACGGATCCCTACCCTTTCCTATCTGAAAGGGATGGCGGACAATCTTGCCTTTTATAAGATCAATCAGATGCAGCTGTATATTGAGCACTCATATCTGTTCGAGAACTTGAGCGAGATGTGGCGGGACGATACGCCGCTGTCCGCCCAGGATATTCTGGAGCTTGATGCTTACTGCCGGAAGTTGAATATCGAACTGATCCCGAATATTTCCTGTTTCGGGCATTTGTATAAGCTGCTGCGCACGAAAGCCTACGAGCATCTGTGCGAGCTGTCGGATGCGGGGGCAGAGCCTTTCGGATTTGTGGACAGGATGATGCATCATACGATCGACGTGACAAACGAGGAGAGTCTGGCGTTTCTTAAAGGACTGATCGAGGAGTTTATGCCGCTTTTTACATCGAAGCATTTTAACATCGGAGCGGATGAGACTTTTGATCTTGGGAAAGGAAGGAGTCTTGAGGAAGCGGAGCGGGTCGGCGTAAAGCGGCTGTACATCGATCATGTGAGGAAGTTGTGCGAGTTTCTGGTGGAGAAAGGGAAGATCCCCATGTTCTGGGGAGACATTATCTGCGATTTCCCGGAAGTCATAAAAGAACTGCCCGAGCAGACGATCTGCCTGAACTGGGGATATGACAAGGAGCAGAGCGACGAGTCTACGAGAAAACTGGCCGAGGCCGGGGCGGTGCAGTACAGCTGTCCGGGCGTCAGTGGGTGGAACCAGTTCGTGAACCGGCTGGATGTGGCATATGAGAATATCAGGCGGATGTGCACTTATGCGCGGCAGTATCACACGGAAGGTGTGCTGACGACGGATTGGGGAGATTACGGGCATGTCAATCATCCGGATTTCGGGATTCCGGGAAGAATCTACGGGGCTGCTTTTTCCTGGAACGGAAAGATTCCGGACTTTGAGGAGATGAACCGGCGGATTTCCATAGTGGAATTTCAGGATCGGTCAGGAGAGCTTGTCTCGGTGTTGGCTGAGATCGCCGACAGCCAGATATTTGACTGGGGACAGGCGGTATATTATAAGGAAAAGGGTGTTGACGCACGGGCGCAAAGGGAGTTTACGACAGTGGCGGCCGGGATGGCTGACGTAGAGGAGGCGCTGCGAAAGCTTGCGGATATCGGGGACCGGATCAGACGGATGATGCCAGGTCTGCCTGCACGGACCAATGCGATACTGCATGCCTGCCTGGTGGCGATCCAGGGTGCAGAGCTGTTCCAGAAGATCGGGGCGGTAATCGTGGCAAGAGTCAGCCAGAGTGAGCCGGCAGTGGCAGTGGACGGCATTAAGCTGGCGGCCGAGTTGGAGGAGTGGTTTATGTTCTATAAGGAAGTTTGGAGAAGCGTGAGCAGAGAGTCGGAACTGTACCGGATCGAAGAAGTCGTGTTCTGGTATGCAGATTTGCTGCGGGGGAGCGCACTTTGAAGTTGCGCGATCCAGGGAAATAGCACATATCGGTTGGTTGCAGCTTGTCCGGGAAAATATTATATTGATAGTGCGGCGCGGCGCGAGAAAATATAAGGAGAATATTATATGAGCTTTGGTAAAAATTTACAGTTTTTAAGGCATCTGAGAGGAAATATGACGCAGGAAGATCTGGCCGAGAAAATGAACATCAGCCGCCAGACTGTATCGAAATGGGAACTGGATGCGGCGCAGCCCGAAATGGACAAGGCTATAGAACTTTGTAAGCTTTTCAATTGTTCCCTGGACAACTTATTCCGTGATGAAATGGTCACTTGCGGCGAGGCGTATACAAATTTGCGCGTCGAGACCGTTCCCGGATTCCGCTACATTAAACATGCCGTTGTCAGCTCCATTCCGGAAGGGGACGCTATCGACAGAGTGCTCTCCATTGCCCGTAGCTGCGGTGTGGAGAACCCCCGCGTCATAGGCTGGGATTTTCCCAAAGTGTCGCAGGAGCAGATAAATGTTTATAACATGCACGGCTATGAGGCGGCATGGATACTGCCTGACGGGGTCGTTCCTCCCGACATTGAAGTACACGAGCAGGAAGACCATCTGTATGCGGCAATACATGTTGAAGACCCCTTCGGGAACCCTTTTGTGACCATTCCCAACGCTTACAAGACCCTTATGGAGTATATGCGCGTAAACGGCCTGGAACACACGGGGAAGGACGTGATTCCCTGCTTTGAGACCGATGGGGAGAGTATGGATATTTATATTGCCTGTAAGTGACCTTGCATTTTTCGGCGGCATATGATATAGTGTATGAAATTCGCAAGAATTAACAAGGAAACAGTCATAAAACTCTTTGCACTGCATAGATATGAAAGTAACGCCGGCAGACTGACGGCACAGAGAATGTGCCGTCGGCACCGGGTTACTTGACTTTTCATACAGTACAAACTGAACAGGCCAGGGCGTAAAGCCTGGGAGCCGGGTCGTGTCAGGCGACAGTAGATTAAAACATCTGCGGGACAGTAGTTACGATTACTGCGTACGTGGGTGTTTTTTATCATATAGAAAATTTCTATGAAGTAATTTCAAAGGTCGAGAGAGGAAGGGCAGTAACAGGATGACAGGGGATAGACAAGATTTGGAAAAGAAACAGGATTACGAGAAAACAGCTATGCGGGTCTCCGTGGTCAGCATCGTGGCGAACTTCATACTTACGATATTCAAGCTTCTGGCCGGTATCATTGCACATTCCGGTGCCATGATATCCGATGCGATCCACTCGGCTTCCGACGTATTCAGTACGATCGTGGTGATCATCGGCGTCAAGATATCCGGAAGGGCGTCTGACAAAGACCATCCTTATGGCCATGAGAGAATGGAATGCGTAGCGGCGATCGTGTTGGCAACGATCTTGGCGGTTACCGGTCTGGGGATCGGGTACACGGCGGCAGGTAAGATCGCGGGCGGAGATTATACGAATCTTGCAATACCCGGCAGGCTGGCGCTGGCGGCAGCTGTTTTATCTATCATGGTCAAAGAAGGGATGTACCAATATACGAAGGTGAATGCGAGGCGCATCGATTCCGGGGCGCTTATGGCGGATGCCTGGCATCACCGTTCCGATGCCTTGTCTTCGATCGGCGCTCTGATCGGTATCGCGGGTTCCAGATTGGGATTTCCGATCGCAGATCCGATCGCAAGCGTGGTGATCTGTCTCTTCATCGAGAAGGCCGCTTATGAGATCTTCATGGATGCGGTGAATAAGATGGTGGATAAGGCGTGTGAGGATGAGGTGGAGATGGAATTTATGCAATGCGCGAAGATACAGGACGGCGTGTTGGGAGTGGATCTGCTCCATACCCGTGTGTTTGGCAATAAGATATATGTAGATATCGAGATCAGGGTGGACGGTGGCAAGACTCTGCAGGAGGCACATGGGATCGCCGAGCAGGTGCATGATGCGATAGAGAAGAGCTTTCCCAAAGTAAAGCATATCATGGTGCATGTAAATCCGGGAGAGGTATAAAAACACCGGTTGCTTATCCGGGCGTCAGCGGCTATAATTAAGGTCAGGGAATCAGATGTGGAAAGACTTCAGCCCTAAATACACTGTAGCAGAGAGGGAAACGAGAGAAAATGAAAGAGTACAAAAGAGACAGAAAGAGCAGGAAAAAAGGAATGTTATGGACGGCGTTGACGGTTCTGTTTGCAGTCGTCTGCAGTGTAGTTTTGAATCCGCATGCGACTCTGCACGCTAAGGCGGCAGGACGCCCCGTGACGATCAGTTCCTGTACGATCGCGGGAGGTGAGGTAGTATGCCAGATCAGCGCGGGCAGCGTGCCTTCCAGTGACGATGGGCTTTACTATATCTATGCAGATGAGGTCTGGCAGGATGGCACGACAGGAAAGGTGGTGGCAAGTGTAGGCACAGGCAGCGCAGTGACGGCTGTGTTTCCTTTGCAGTATAATACTGCGGATTCCAATCTCAGCCGCAAGTTCCTTGTGGCAGTGAAGCAGGGCGGACAGATGGTCCAGGTCAGTGACGAACACTATATTACGAATCCGGAAGCGATAGCCGCTTACACTATGCCGAGAAGAGATACCGGCATTAAAGGGATCCTGCCCGATCTGACGAAGGCGTCCAACGGAGAGCTGCAGGAGCTGGGGATCAAGCAGGTAGTATATAACATGTATGTTGACGATATCTGTTCCGATGCGTCGGAGCCGGGGGCGATGCCTTTTGACTATAACGGGCGCACGTGGTATTTTAACGGCGGCATGGTGAGCAAATTTGATTCTATGATCCGAAGCTTTAACAGTTATGGGCTGCAGGTGACGATGGTGCTCTTAAACGGCGGCAGGGGAGCTTACTCCCAGGATTTGGTACATCCGACGGCAAGGGGAGGAAACTGCCCGGGATATGCACTGAATGTGGCGGATGCTTCCGGCACGGATCATCTGAAAGCGATCGGCGCCTTTCTGGGGCAGCGGTATTCTGGCAAGCTTGACCATGGACAGGTAGACAACTGGATCCTGGGCAATGAGGTGAATGCCCGGACATCTTGGTGGTACAGCAGCTCCACTTCTTTGGATTTCAATGTGAATATCTATGTGAAGGCTTTTCGTATTATTTATAATGAACTTAAAAGTGTTAACGCCAACGTGAACGTGTACAACTCCATTGATCAGGAGTGGAACAGGAAATCCAATCCGGGAAGCTTTCTGGCCAGGGAGTATCTGGATCAGTTTAACTATTATATCAACAGGGAAGGGAATATAGACTGGGGACTTTCTTACCATCCTTATAATTCCCCGCTGTATGACCCTTATGCGTGGAACGGTCCGGCTGTCTGGGTAAAGAATAACCTGTCAACACCGTATATCACGATGCAGAACATCGATCTGCTGATCGATTACATGCACAGAGCGGAGTATTTGAATCCGGCCGGACAGGTGAGGAGCATTTCCCTGGCAGAGATCGGATATACTTCCAGCTTCGGCGACGCGTCGCAGGAGGCATCGATCGCTTATGGATATTTGAAAGCGGCATCGCTTCCGGATATAGATGCATTTATGCTGTTCAGGCAGACGGATGATGCCCATGAGATGGAGAGTAATCTTGCGCTTGGGCTGTATGACTTAAGCGGCAATAAGAAGCCGGGTTATGAAATCTATAAGAATCTGGGGACACCCAATGAGGGGGCGGCGAAGGCAAGAGCCTCGGAGATCATTGGCATGGACATCGATCAGATGATCAGCCAGAAGATCGTGTGGACGAGAGGCGGAGACGGAGTCGTACAGTAAGGGTTTATGCGACAATTGTGTTGAGGTACAGAACATAAGCAATATAACAGTAGTTTGTAACTGATAGCCATAATTCTTCATACTCTAAAGCATATGGAACAATGTGGGCAGTATACCGGTTGTTTACAGTGAAAAGGAGAGTGAAGTTTTATGGCTATCGGTTATTTGACCATGCAGGCCAGGACCGCGCATGATGCGGTACCGCTGCAGGGTGTGCAGATCACGGTGTTGGATGACGAACAGAACCGTGTCTATGAGCTGAGGACGGACGAGAACGGAGAAACGAGAAGAGTCCCGTTGGAGACGGTGGACAAGAGGTTTTCCTTAAACCCGGATTTTACGGGGACGCCTTTTGTCAGTTACAATGTGCTGGCGCAGGCGGAGGGGTTTAACTCTGTCTATATATCGGATATCCCGGTCTATGATGGAGAGTCTGCAGTTTTGCCGATCATGCTGGTACCGATGCAGGGGCAGCAGGGGAGGGAAGTGCAGACCCAGATTCCGGTTGGGGCACCTGCGGTGAGCATGACGGGAGAGCGCGATCAGGAAGGGGCGCCGGAGGGGGAGGAGCCCTATGTGCTGCGGCAGGTGGTGATTCCGAATCCGATCACAGTTCATCTGGGCACCCCGGCTTCTTCCGCGTCCAATGTACAGGTATCTTTTCCTGACTATGTCAAGAATGTGGCCAGCAGTGAGATTTATCCTACCTGGCCGGAGGCGGCGCTGCGGGCAAATATTTACGCGATCATCACTTTTGCGCTGAACAGAGTCTATACAGAATGGTATAGGAGTAAAGGATATCCTTTCGACATCACGAACAGTACGGCCTACGATCAGGCCTTTGTGTATGGGAGACCTATTTACAGCTCGATCAGCCGAATCGTGGATCAGATCTTTAATGAGTATGTCCGCAGAAAAGGACAGAATGCACCCTATTTCACTTCTTTCTGCAACGGCACCACAGTGACCTGCCAAGGCTTATCCCAATGGGGAACGGTGACGCTGGCCAATCAGGGCAGGACACCGATCAGTATCCTGCGTGCCTACTATCCGAATGATATCGAGATTGCTGAGACGAATATCATGACCAATATGCTGTCCTCTTATCCGGGCACACCCCTGCGGGTGGGAAGCAGAGGACTGGACGTGCAGACGATCCAGACTTATCTGAACAGGATAAGACGAAATTATCCGGCGGTTCCTGCGATCACGGATGCACCGGGGGTATTCGGAGAGAGTACGCGGGCAGCCGTTGCCAGATTCCAGAGCATTTTCAATCTGGTAAGTGACGGTATCGTGGGGAAATCCACCTGGTATAAGATTTCCATGTTGTATACGGCGGTGACCAGACTTGCGGAACTGGACAGTGAGGGCAATACACTGGGAATCGGAACGGTGCCGCCTTCCGCAGTGCTGCGGCAGGGTTCCACCGGACAGGACGTGATCACGCTGCAGTATCTGTTGGATGTTATCTCCGAGTATTATCCGGGGATCCCAGGCCCTGCCCAGGACGGTATCTTCGGCAGCGGTACGAAGCAGGCGGTGGTCGCTTTTCAGCAGAGGATGGGGCTTGTGCCGGACGGTGTCGTAGGGCGCGACACATGGAATTCCCTGTATGAGACATGGCGGGGGATCAACCAGAATGTACCCCAGCCGGGACCGTCGCCGGATCCGGGTAATGTGATCGACTATACGGTACGCTCCGGAGATACGCTGTGGCTGTTGGCGAATCGGTATGGTACGACGGTGGACGCGATCAAGAGATTGAATGGGCTGACAAGCGATAACCTGAGCATCGGGCAGGTGTTACGGATTCCGGTGTCTCAGACGCAGCAGTATATTACCTATACCGTTCGTTCGGGAGATACGCTGTGGCTGTTGGCAAACCGGTATGGTACGACGGTGGACGCGATCAAGAGATTGAATGGGCTGACAAGTGATAACCTGAGCATCGGACAGGTGCTGCGGATTCCGGTTTAAAAGTACAGTGGCTCGGAAGATTCTCCGGGCCACTGTACCGTTTCACGGTAGGGTCATTCCCGCGAGCAACGAGCCAAGTGGCTGCTTGCAGAAGAGGCTTTGATTTCGTCAGGATATTTCCATGAATATTTGGCTTGACAAATAATTAAATAAGTGTTTAAATGTTCATATAAAATAAATAAGGAACGGCACAGCACGTATTTTCACATATTTGTGTATTGTGCTGCTATAACAGGGAGGTAGATCATGACTAAGAAACAGAAGAAGGTATTCATACGGATCATCATAGCGGCGGTCTTGACGGTGGCTTTCTGTCTCCTGCCGATGGAGAACCCCTATATTCGGCTGGCACTTTTTCTGATCCCGTATCTGGTCATCGGGTATGATATTTTGAAAAAGGCGGTTCTGGGTATCGTGCACGGTGAGGTGTTTGACGAAAATTTCCTGATGGCGGTAGCCACGGTGGGAGCGATCGCGCTGGGAGAGTATGTGGAAGGCACGGCGGTGATGCTTTTCTACCAGATCGGAGAGTTGTTCCAGAGTTATGCTGTGGGTAAGAGCCGTAAGAATATCACGGCGCTGATGGATATCCGTCCGGATTATGCCAATGTGGAGCAGGACGGTGTGCTTGTGCAGGTGGATCCGGAGGACGTGGAGACGGGAACGATCATCACTGTGCAGCCGGGAGAGAAGGTGCCGATCGACGGTGTGATCGTGGAAGGGGCATCTACGCTGAACACGAGTGCGCTGACCGGTGAGAGCCTGCCGCGGGAGGTGGCGGAGGGCGATGAGGTGATCAGCGGATGTGTGAATATGTCCGGCGTGATACGTATGCGTACGACGAAAGGATTCGGTGAGTCGACCGTATCCAAGATCCTGGATCTGGTGGAAAATTCCAGCATGAAGAAGTCCAGATCGGAGAATTTTATCACCAGATTTGCCAGATATTATACACCGGCGGTCTGTATCGGCGCATTGGCGCTGGCAGTGGTGCCGCCAAGCGTGAATCTGCTGACGGGACAGACGGCTGAATGGCAGCAGTGGGTCATTCGGGCGCTCACCACATTAGTCATCAGCTGTCCCTGTGCCCTGGTCATCTCTATTCCGCTAAGTTTCTTCGGGGGCATCGGCGGGGCGTCAGCGAAGGGAATCCTGGTCAAGGGATCCAACTATCTGGAGGCGCTTTCTCATACATCCTGCCTGGTGTGTGATAAGACGGGTACCCTCACAAAGGGTGTCTTTGAAGTGACACATCTTGTGCCGGCGGCGGACAGCTCTGAGCAGGAACTGTTAGAGACGGCAGTCTATGCCGAACATTATTCCAATCATCCCATCAGCCGGAGCCTGAAAGAAGCATATGGACAGGCGGTAGACCCGGCGAGAGTCAGTGGGGTGGAGGAGATCGGCGGCCACGGCGTCACGGCGTTGGTGGACGGTCGGAATGTGGCAGTGGGTAACCGGAAGCTGATGGAGCGGCTTGCGATCGCGCATGAGATCCCCCGGCAGATCGGGACGGAAGTTCATGTAGCCATTGACGGCAGATATGCCGGGTATATCCTGATCGCGGACGTGGTGAAACCAAATGCCAGGGCGGCGGTTTCGGAGCTGAAGGCGGCGGGAGTAAAGAAAGTAGTTATGTTAACCGGAGATGCCAAAGCAGTGGCGGATGCAGTGGCCGGGGAATTGGGCGTGGATGTCGTTAAGAGCGAGCTTCTTCCGGGGGATAAGGTGACGGAAGTGGAAAGACTGCTGGAGGCGAAAGGACCGAAAGAGAAGCTGGCCTTTGTGGGCGATGGTATCAATGATGCACCCGTGTTATCCAGGGCAGATCTGGGGATCGCCATGGGCGCACTGGGCGCGGATGCGGCCATTGAGGCGGCGGATATCGTTCTGATGGATGATGATCCGAAGAAGATCGCCACGGCTATTGGTATTTCCAGAAAGACACTGCGGATCGTATATCAGAATATCGTCTTTGCGCTGGCAGTCAAGTTTATTTGCCTGGGACTGGGCGCGGTGGGTACGCTTAATATGTGGTGGGCTATCTTCGCGGACGTGGGGGTGATGGTCATTGCGGTGTTGAATGCCACTCGGGCGTTGTACTATAAGAATTAGCGTGAGAAAAACATTAAGCAACTCTAAGGCAGCAAAGAACGCAGCCTAAGAGCTGCTAAATGTTTAAGAGAATGCTCAAAAAACGGGCATTCTCCGCACGGATTTGAGATTCCGCAGAGCGGAATCATGGAAGTTAGTGTAAAACGCTTCGGAATGGAGGAAAAGGTTGAAAGAGGATAGAGACAGGAGCATGGGCGGGAAGAAAGAAGACTGCGAGATTAAGCGAAGAGAATGCAGGGAAAGTAAAAGCGGTGAGAGCACGGGCAGACCAGTCAGGGCAGCTCTGCCTCATGACCATGGGGAGAACATTGATAAGATTCTGGAGAAGCTGCCGCCACAGGAGGAGTGCATCCAGGCCGCGGAGATGTTTAAGCAGATCAGCGACGGTAGCAGGCTGCGGATCTTCTGGTTTCTGTGCCATTGCGAGGAATGCGTAAGTAACATTGCCGCGGTTATGGAGATGAGCGACCCGGCAGTGTCGCACCATCTGAAGCTGCTGCGGAAGAGCGGACTCATCGTCAGCAGAAGAGATGGCAAAGAGATCTATTACAGGATGGCGGATTCGCAGCAGGCCCGGCTTGTGCACAAGGCCTGTGAGGATATGTTCCGGATCTCTTGCCCGTCAACTCCTACGAGCTAAGAAGGCTGGTCTTATCACGATGCAGGAACGTTAGCACGAGATTAAATTAGCTGTGATTATGTTATATATAAAAAATATTGATTTTACTTATAAATGGGCATGCTATATAATCAGGAAGGATTACAGAATCTGAAAAGCCTATTTGGAGTAAAAGGAGGAGTTGCAATGGTTAAGGCAGTAGTAGGAGCCAATTGGGGAGACGAAGGCAAAGGGAAGATCACGGATATGCTGGCGGAGAAGGCGGATATCATCGTCCGTTTTCAGGGAGGCGCCAATGCGGGACATACGATCGTAAATGATTATGGAAAATTCGCGCTCCACACATTACCGTCGGGTGTCTTTTACAGCCATACGACGAGTGTGATCGGCAACGGTGTGGCGCTTAACATCCCGATCCTGATGAAAGAGATCCGGTCGATCACGGACAGGAATGTACCGACACCCAGGATCCTTGTATCCGACAGGTGTCAGATGGTGATGCCTTATCATATACTGTTTGACCAGTATGAGGAGGAACGGCTGGGCGGCAAGTCTTTTGGCTCCACCAAGTCGGGGATCGCCCCTTTTTATTCGGACAAATATGCGAAGATCGGGTTCCAGGTGAGTGAACTGTTTGACGAAACACTGTTGCAGGAAAAGGTTGACCGCGTCTGTGAGACAAAGAACGTCATACTGGAGCATTTATATCATAAACCGGTGATCAGACCGGAAGAGCTGCTTGCCACGCTGCATGAATATAGAGAAATGATCGCGCCTTATGTGTGCGACGTGTCCGCATATCTGGCCCAGGCCTTGCGGGATGGGAAGACGGTTCTTCTGGAAGGGCAGCTTGGCACGTTGAAGGATCCGGACCATGGTATATATCCGATGGTGACTTCCTCCTCTACGTTGGCAGCGTTTGGTGCCATCGGTGCTGGACTTCCTCCCCATGAGATCAAGGAGATCATTACGGTGTGCAAGGCATATTCTTCGGCGGTAGGGGCAGGGGCTTTCGTGTCGGAGATCTTCGGAGACGAGGCGGATGAGCTGCGCAGGCGCGGCGGCGACGGCGGTGAGTACGGTGCGACCACCGGACGGCCTAGACGCATGGGATGGTTTGACTGCGTGGCCTCCAAGTATGGCTGTCGTCTGCAGGGCACCACGGATGTGGCATTTACAGTGCTGGATGTGCTGGGGTATCTGGAGGAAATCCCGGTATGCGTGGGCTATGAGATCGACGGTGAGGTGACCACGGACTTCCCGGTCACCTGTAAGTTGAAGAAGGCAAAACCGGTGTTAAAGAAGCTGCCGGGGTGGAAATGTGATATCAGAGGCATCAGGAGCTACGAGGAACTGCCGGAAAACTGCCGTAATTATGTGGAGTTTATTGAGGAGCAGATCGGGTACCCGGTTACCATGATATCCAACGGGCCGGGTAGGGGAGATATCATTTACCGTAACAGCCCCTTACAGAAAAAGTGATGGAACTGCTTGTAAAATGAATGCCACCTTTCGCACCGAAAATATGTGTTGCATCCAGGATTTTATGCTATACTATAGTTAACGACATTAGAAATTTCGTTTTTGGCCTTGCAGGTGCTTCTGTATATGGCTCCTGTAAGAGCCGGAAACAGGAATTTGTTATGTCGTTTACTATAAGACATGGGACATACTCAGGAGGCAAAGGATACCGCCTGCGTATATATGTAACATCGCCGGGGAATTGGTGATACAGGTAACTAAGCTGGATTTAAAGGAGGGTAATTCTATGTTATTGGAGAACAAGGTCGCGGTTGTGACAGGGGGAAGCCGCGGTATCGGGTATGCGACAGTGGAAGCATTTATCAAAGAGGGGGCGAAGGTGGTGTTGTGTGCGAGCCGCCAGGAGACTGCGGACAAAGCGGTGGGTAAGCTGAAGGAAGCCTGCCCGGATGCGGCAGTGGAAGGCATCTGGCCGGATCTGTCTGATTACAGTGCGGTGAAAGCGGCCATTGACGCTGTTGTGGAGAAATATGGCCGAATCGATATCCTGGTCAACAATGCGGGCGTTTCGGAGAGCACGCCTTTTGCACAGTATACGGCAGAGAAGTTTGCGGAGGTCATGGATCTGAACGTGAAAGGTGTGTTCAATTGTTCCCGAGCAGCCAGTGAACATATGGTCGCGGCGGGAAGCGGTGTGATCCTGAATACGTCTTCTATGGTGAGTCAGTACGGACAGCCTGCAGGGATCGCTTACCCTACTTCTAAATTTGCAGTGAATGGGTTTACGCTTTCCCTGGCGCGAGAGTTGGGGCCAAAGGGCGTGAGAGTCAATGCGGTGGCGCCTGGCATCACTTATACGGATATGATGCGTTCCGTGCCGAAGGAAGTGATCGAGCCAATGATCGCGCAGATTCCGCTGCGCCGTATGGGACAGCCGGAAGATATCGCCAACGCTTTCGTATTTCTGGCATCAGATATGGCATCCTATATCAGCGGTGAAGTGCTTCATGTAGACGGACTGGCAAGAAGCTGAGAATGATATTCCCCACATGTGAGCACGATCCAGGGCAGTCGGGATCATAACACTGAAGGTAAAGCAGGGCGTCTGTCGGCAAGCGATAGAATTGAGGGTATGGAAACAGTGAACAATCTGGAATATTATAAAGTATTCTATCATGTGGCCAGAGCGGGCAGCTTGACTGTGGCGGCCGGAGAGCTGCATATCTCTCAGCCGGCAGTCAGCCAGTCCGTAAAGCAGTTGGAGACGGCCCTGGGAGTGAAGCTTTTTGCCAGAGCGGCCAAAGGCGTGCGGTTGACGACGGAAGGTGAACTGCTCTACGGCTATGTGGCGAAGGGATACGAGCAGATCGTACTGGGGGAGCAGAAACTTAGGCAGATGTTAGACCTGGAGCTGGGAGAGATTCATATCGGCGCCAGTGATATGACACTGCAGTTCTATCTGCTTCCTTATCTGGAGAAGTTTCATGAGGAATATCCGGAGGTACGGGTGGTAGTCAGCAATGCGCCCACACCGGAAACCCTTTCAAATCTGCAGGACAATAAGATTGACTTCGGCGTAGTCAGTACACCTTTTGAGAACAGGAGCGGCCTGCAGACAAATGTCGTGCGGGAGATTGAGGATGTCTTTGTGGCAGGGCGGAAATTTATGCAGTACAAGTATCGCATGCTGGATCTGCAGGAGTTAGAGCATATGCCGCTGATCTGTCTGGAAGGGGTCACCAGCACCAGAAGCTGTATGGAAGCCTTTTTACACAAGAACGGGGTACGGATACGGCCGGAATTTGAACTGGCGACCAGTGACATGATCGTTCAGTTTGCGCTGCGCAATCTGGGTGTGGGATGTGTGGTCAAAGATTTTGCGAAGGCCTGTCTGGAGGATGGCCGTCTGTTTGAACTGCGGTTTAATCAGATCATTCCTAAGAGACATTTCTGCGTGGTGACCAATCCGAGAAGCCCGTTGTCGGTGGCGGCGGAACATATGTTGAGATTATTTGCGATAGAGAAGTGTGAGAGGCAGAAAAGGGACATAGATTATAAGAAAGGGATATAGGTAGAATGATCACGACGATTATATTCGATATCGGAAATGTGCTGGCCGGCTTTTGCTGGAAAGAGCACTATGAGCGTTTTGGATATGATGACAAGATGGTGGAGCGTATCGCGAAGGCGACGGTGAGGCATCCTGCATGGAATGAATTTGATAGAGGAGATATGCGCCTGGAGGAGATCGTACAGGCTTTCATAGAGTCGGATCCGGAGATCGAGCAGGATATCCGGAAGACACTGGAAGATGTGAGCACCATGATCAAGCGATATGAGTATGCAATTCCGTGGATCAGGGAGCTTAAGAGCAAGGGATACCGGGTACTGTATTTGTCAAATTTTTCTGAAAAAGCAGAGACAGATTGTGCCCATGCACTGGATTTCATCCCTTATATGGACGGTGGTATTCTCTCTTATCAGGAGAAGATCATCAAGCCGATGCCGGAGATCTACCAGCTGTTGATCGACCGCTACAGCCTTGTGCCGGAGGAGTGTGTCTTTATGGACGATACGCCGGCGAACCTGGCCGGGGCGGCGAAGTTTGGTATTCACACGATTCATTTTCAGGATCGGGAGCAGGCGATCGAAGAGCTGCGTAAGCTGGGTGTAGATGCGTGATAAGTTCCAGAGGATCTTGGTTCGGGATCTTTTTTGTCTGATCCTGCGTGCTTTTAGGGACGTAACGGCATTGCAAGGAAAAAGGTGGCCCCGCCGCTTTCTGTATCTTTTGCCCCGACGTCTGCGGACAAGAATCCTGCCAGTTCTTTTGCTATGCTCAGTCCAAGACCAAAATGAGACTTGTCTGTATGAGACTTATCGGCACAATAGAAGCGGTCAAAAATGTAAGGTCTGTCCTCAGCAGAAATACCTTGTCCGTGATCGATAACAGAAATCGTTACAGATTTACGTGACAGGATGGCTTTTATCTGGATCGGTGCCTGCGTTTTAGAATGCGAAATGGCATTATCCATGAAAATGCTTAAGATCTGAAAGAGGCATTCCTTGTCAGTGTATAGAAGGGGAAAGTGGATATCCATAAAATCTGCATCTAAAGGCATTCCTTTCCGGTGGCAGACCGGTTCATAAGCTTCATAGAGTAAGATCAGCAAAGTATCAATATTTACCATTGTCTTATTGAGACTGCGTGTCCCGGAATCTGAGGAAGCCAGTAAAAGCATATCTTTGATCAACTTTGACATGCGCATGGTTTCTGCATCTATAATGTTCGCGGCCTTTTGGATATCTGGTATGCCGCCGCTTGATCTGTTTATTTTGTCATTGTTGGCAAGTATGACTGCAAGCGGCGCTTTCAGTTCATGGGAGGCAGATGCGATAAAACTTTTCTGGCTTTTTAATACTTTTTCGGTCGGCGCTATAGCGTGTTTCAGCAGAAAACGGCTTGCAATTACGACACTGAATAGGGAGAGGAACCATAGCAGTATATACAAAGGCAGTTGTCTCCCGATCAGTTCAAAAGGTGCTTTTTGCCGTTGCAGCAGACTTAAATAAAACAGGGTTCCGTTTTTGTCAACGACAGTAGCCGGTATGCCCCAATAGTTATCATGGGAACAGCCGGAAAAAGATAAAATCCCGTTTTGTGTCGTAGTCATGGCCTGATCTAGTGCTGTGACAGATCCTTCATTTGCTTTCTCGGTAAATTGCCTTAACAAAAAGGTGATATCGGTTGGAAATGTGAGAGAACTTTGATAAATGACATTTCCACGAGTATCTTTTAACATGGCAAAAATGGAATGGTCATCTTCGTAGGGCCAAATGACCGCCTGCGGGCTTTTTTCCGGATTTTCCAGCTCGTAGAGCATCAGCATGGAAAGCCGCTCGAAGAAGATGCTATCGTTTTTACGTTCATTATCAAGGAAATCCTTGCATAGAATGCCGATAATGACAGTTATGGTAGCCATAATGGAACTGATAAAGATAAGATGCAGTTTCTTGTATAAATGTTCCAGCATTTTAGCCCTCCAATTTATAACCTGATCCGTATACCGTTTTGATTTCGCAGACGCTTCCTATCTCACGCAATCGTTTTCTGAGAAACGAAATATAATTATCCACGTTTCCGGGTGCGATATCCGTATCGGTTCCCCAGACCTTGTAGATCAGCTGTTCTCTAAAGATGAGAGACCGAGGATGGCTGATAAAAACGGATAATACATTAGATTCTCTTGCAGTTAAGAGCAGGGAATCTGTACCGCATGACAGGATATGTTCGGCCTGGTTGAAAGACAGGTCGGAGAAACAGGTATATGTTTCCTGCCGGATCTCTGTTGGCCGTCTGATCAATGCCCTGATGCGTGCAAGCAGTTCTGGTATATGAAAAGGCTTTACCAGATAATCATCGGCACCGTTATCCAACCCTTCTATCCTGTCGTTTATTTCTGACATCCCCGTAATGATAATGACAGGGATCGCAATTTCTTTCCGGCGCATGGCCTTAATGATCGTCATTCCGTCAATGATGGGGAGCATGCGGTCAATGACTGCCAGGTCATAACAATATTCCGTATTTAGTGCATGGAGCATGGCGGTTTCTCCATCGTGGCAGCAGTCAACTATATAACCGGTTTTTTGCAGTTCATCCTGTATGGAACTGCAAAGTTCTGTATCATCTTCAAGCAATAGTATTTTCATACGCGCAGATCCTCTTTCCACGGTGTCCCTTTTTTCTATATTAATATAGCAGTTAATTCTATAAAAATCCTCTAAAAAGCGATGTTTAAATCGATTCCGGCTACAGGATTTTTAAAGGACTTTGCAGTTATGATGGAAAAAACAGAAAGGAAGTTTTGAGTATGAAAAATCAAAAAATGTGGGAAAGTCTCGTGATTGGACTGTGCCTGTCAGTTCTTACAGGATGCGGTGCCGGAGCAGATGAAAAGACAGAGGGCGAGCAGATGTATGAAACAGAGTATCAAAGCGGCGTATTTGATGATGAGGAGATGGATGCAGAGGAAAATGATAACACTGCTCCTGAAGCAGACCAGGTAGATCAGGCGGATGGCAATGGCGGTCAGGAAAACGAAGACAATTCCCTGCCGGACGGGAACGGAACAAACGGAGCGGATGCTGGGCAGGAGAAACAGAAACATACCACAGCAGATGGTATAGCTGAGAAAGTGGATGCGAACAGTCTGTATACGTCGGCGGCTTTGACAGGGAGCGTGGTGGAGTTTTCGGACGGCGGTTGTACGGTAAGCGTTGATGTAACGGAAGATGATGGAAAAACCGTCGTAAGTGCGGCACCTGGGTACGAAAGCGAGGATACTAATGTAATGGTGACATATGAAGAGGAATGCGTGGTCCAGATCGCAACCATCTATACCTCAGCCGAGATTGCAGAATTGGAGCAGGCGTCTGTTGCTGACATCAAGAAGCAGACAAGTGTTATCATCTATGGAAGCTATACAGATACACAGCATGTATCGGCGACTAAGATCATCATATGTCAGAGGACAGCCTGAACAGGAGGCATTGTATTTGAAATATATGATACAACCATTTCCGGACATGGTATAATGGGCGTTAGATCAAATAAAAGCCCGTTTTGGTTATACATGGATCATTACATGTCCAAATCCGGCGAAACAGTAAGAAGCTGCATCTTGTATATGGAAGCGGGATACAATGCATTTAAGCTGATAAGATGAACTGGAGGGACGCACTTCAAACATTACATGATGCAGCCTGAAAGACCTTTTCTCCATGCTGCATGGGAAT
>CAMWLJ010000026.1 GCA_947175055.1 uncultured Lachnospiraceae bacterium
AGGTTTCGATACCCACACCGGTTCCGAATACCTATATCAGTCTGCAGTATGCGGTGCAGGCAGTATTTGCTACACTGTTTGGGCCGATCGCAGGCCTGTTGATCGGATTTATCGGTCATACGCTGATCGACGCGACCAATTATGGACCTTGGTGGAGCTGGATCATTGCTTCTGCGTTTGCAGGTCTCGTGATCGGTCTTGTGACGATGAAGTTGGACATCAATGAAGGACTTGACACGAAGAAGATCGTTCAGTTTAATGTGGCCCAGGTCATCGCACATCTGTTGTCATGGGGGCTTGTTGCACCCTGCCTTGATATTCTGATCTACTCAGAACCCCTTGAGAAATTGTTTGCGCAGGGCTTGATGGCAGGTGTTGCTAATATGCTCACAACCGGTATCGTAGGTTCGCTTCTGTTAGTTGCATATGCGAAGACGGTTGTCAAGAAAGGTTCCCTGAGCAAGGAGAACTAGGAAAACAAGGATCAAAGAGAGCGGCCGTTATCGACAGATGCGGCGGCTCTTTTGCGGTATGGGAATTCTATGACAGGATTCGAGTTAGGTACTCGCCTTGTTAAGTAAATAAGAGAAGGAGCAATGATATGATAACTCCCGTGATTTCTTTTCAGGACTATGGTTTTCAATATACGGCCCAGGCAGAGCCTACGTTGCGTCATATCAATCTGGACATCTATCCGGGCGAAAAGGTACTGATCGCCGGTACTTCGGGCAGTGGCAAGAGCACGATCGGAAACTGTATCAACGGACTGATTCCCTTTGCTTATCCGGGCAAAAGTACTGGCCGGCTGTTAATAGAAGGCAAGGAGGCCAAAGAGAGCAGCATCTTTGAGCTAAGCCATGTGGTGGGGACGGTATTACAGGATACGGACGGTCAGTTTATCGGATTGACAGTAGGAGAAGACATTGCGTTCGCACCGGAGAATGCCTGTGTGCCTCAGGAGGAAATGAAGCAGCTGGTAGAACAGGTGGCCGGACTGGTGGATATTGAGGATCATCTGGAGTATGCACCTCATGAATTGTCCGGTGGACAGAAGCAGCGGGTCAGCTTGGCAGGGGTGATGGTGGAAGAAGTCAAGGTATTGCTGTTTGATGAGCCTTTGGCGAATCTGGATCCGGCGGCAGGACGGACGACGATAGAACTGATCGACATGGTGCATGAGCGTACAGGTGCAGCGGTGATCATCATAGAACATCGTCTGGAGGATGTATTGTGGCGTAAGATGGATCGTATCGTGCTGGTGCATGAGGGTGAGATCGTAGCGGACATGCCGGTTGCCAGTCTGCTTTCCGGTAATCTGCTCCTGAGGCATGGAATCAGGGAGCCGCTGTATCTGACGGCATTGCGCTATGCGGGTGTTGAGATCAGGGAGGATCTGCATCCCGAACATGTGAACAGTCTGCAGCTTAAGCAGGTAGACAAGGAACAGGTAAGGCGCTGGTATCATATACAACGTGCAGGAATCCGGCCTAAGCAGCACGGGCAGGAACTGCTGCAGATCAGGGATCTTAAGTTCGGTTACACACCGGATATCTGTACGCTGCAGGATGTAAATTTTACGATCTGTAAGGGAGAGATGGTCAGCATCGTGGGACGAAACGGCGCTGGTAAGAGTACGCTGGCAAAGCTGATCTGTGGGTTTGAGCAGCCGCTTTCCGGCAGTATTTCTATGGACGGAAGAGATCTGAAAGGCGATACGATCAAGGAGCGGGCTGCCCATATCGGTTATGTGATGCAGAATCCGAATCAGATGATCTCCAAGCCCATGATCTGGGATGAGGTGGAGATGGCACTTGTGCAGAGCGGTATGCCGAAGGAGGAGCGGACAAGACGGGTTGAGGAGACCTTGAAGGTCTGCGGGCTGTATCCTTTCCGCAACTGGCCTGTTTCGGCTTTGTCTTTCGGACAGAAGAAGCGGGTGACGATTGCCAGCATCCTGGTCCAGAGACCGCAGATCATCATTCTGGATGAGCCTACGGCGGGACAGGATTATCATCACTATACGGAGATCATGGATTTCCTGAAGGAATTGAATGAACAAGGATATACGATACTGATGATCACGCACGATATGCATTTGATGTTAGAATATACGAAACGGGCGATCGTGTTCAGTGAGGGCCGTATGCTGGCGGATACCACGGCGGCGCATGTGCTCAATAATCCGGAGCTGGTAAGGGAAGCTAATCTGAAAGAGACTAGCTTGTATACGCTCAGCGTGGCGTGTGGTATTGAGGAACCCCAGGTCTTTACTGAGTGCTTTATAGACTATGAGCAGAAGGAGGTGCGGTAATGGCGAAGGTTGCGATCTTAAGCTATATCAAGCGGAAAAGTCCCGTGCATGAGCTGACCGGTACCACAAAGCTGATCTTCTTTATCGCCTGGAGCATAGCTGCCATGGTCACATACGATACAAGAGTACTGCTCTGTATGCTGGTGATCAGTGTCGTGGTATTCAGGATAAGCAGGATCAGGATACGGGATATCAGCGTCGTGCTCGGGCTGGCAGCGGTCTTCCTGCTGTTGAATAATCTGTTCGTCTATCTGTTTGCACCGGAATACGGGGTGGAATTGTATGAAAGCAGGACGGTGCTCTTTACGATTGCCGGGCCTTATACGGTCACATTGCAACAGCTGTTCTACCATCTCAACATGACGATGAAGGTGATCTGCGTAGTTCCGGTGGCGCTTCTGTTCATCGCCTGCACGGATCCAAGCGAATTTGCTGCGTCGTTGGCCAGCATCGGCGTCAGTTATCGGATCGGATATTCCGTCAGCCTGGCGCTGCGTTACATACCGGATGTGCAGAGAGAATACCATAATATCAGCCAGGCGCAGCAGGCAAGAGGAATTGACTTATCAGGCAAAGACAAGCTTTTTACCAGAATGAAGAATTCGGTGGCGATCTTACTGCCGTTGATCCTGTCCAGCTTAAATCGTATCGAGACGGTCAGCAATGCGATGGAATTGCGGGGATTTGGGAAGAATAAGAAGCGTACCTGGTATGCGAGAAGAAAGATGCGCAAAAACGACTGGTTGGTGATCGGATTCGTAGCGGCGGTGCTGCTGATCGATCTGGTAGTGACTTTCTGGGATGGCAGCCGGTATTACAATCCATTTGTGTAGGGACTGTTAAGGATTTATTTCCTCGAGCAGTGGGGCTTTGATTGCAAGGATTCTGTAACGGTTGTTAAGGAGGCAGACATGAATTTACTGGTGATCGGCGGTAGTTATTTTTACGGTAGAGTCTTCGTGATGGAGGCGGTGAAAGAACACACAGTCACGGTATTGAACCGCGGCACTTATTCGATGAAGGAATTCGGGGTAAAGGAGATCCGGGGTGACAGGCATGATGTGGATGTTCTTATGCAGTGCAAAGAGAACTATGATGCGGTCATAGATTTCTGTGCGTACGATGCGGGAGATGTGGAACTGATCGTGCAGAAGATTGCAGGACAGATCGGGCAGTATGTGTTGATCAGCACGGTGGATGTCTATGAGCGGGGAAACGATACGGTCAGAACGGAAGAACATGCATTGGAACATCGGATCTTTCCGGGAGAGGCAGGCGCTTATATTGCCGGCAAGGTGGTATTGGAGGAGGAACTTGTACGGGTCTGCAGTGAGCGGTGTATCCCTTGGACGGTGCTTCGACCGGCGATTCTCTACGGCCCATATAATTATGCGCCCCGGGAATCTGTCTATATCCGGATGATGCTGCAGAACAGGGCACTGCCCAGTTTTGTGGATGCAGATGGCAGATTTCAGTTAGTGTATGTTAAGGATGCCGCCCAGGCGCTGCTGAGAACGCTCGGCAATACCCGGGCATATGGACAGGCTTACAATCTCTGCCAGGATGGGAGCATAGATTATGCCCTTTTCTTTCAGATACTGAAAGAGGCTGCGGAAGCGGAAGTAAGAGATGGACTGCAGGAGATTCCGATCACAGTGGACAGTGCTATGGCACAGCAGATTCCGGTTCCTTTTCCGGCGAAGGCTGAGGAGACACAGCTGTGTTCCAATGAGAAGAGTAAGCGTGAACTGAGCCTGCAATACACGGATCTTGCGGAAGGAATGGGCAGGACATACCGGGCATTTAAGCAGGTATATCAACCGGATACGCCGGCGCAGCAATGATCTGCACGAAATGTCATAAGAGAGGATAAGAGTTTGCGACGCTTTGGAATGGAGGAAAAGAAGAAAGATGACATTGGATCAGATAGCGATAGGACAAGAAGCGAAGATCATAAAGGTTGGCGGGGAAGGTGAACTTCGCTGCCGGCTGTTGGATATGGGCTTGATCCCGAAGACTGTCGTTAAGGTACAGAAGGTAGCGCCCATGGGAGATCCGATCGAGATCCATCTGCGGGGATATGAGTTGACGATCCGCAAGGAAGATGCCGGCAAGATCGAGGTCGTTACCTGATAAGGCAGGTATCCGGATCGATATAAGTTGGCCGAGAAGCAGATAGTGTCCGGGAGAAGACAGACATAGAGAAGAAAAATGAGGGCGAGGACAGGATCATGAGGTATGCTTTGGTAGGAAATCAGAACTGTGGCAAGACAACCTTGTTTAATCAGCTGACAGGATCGAATCAGCATGTGGGAAATTTTCCCGGCGTGACAGTGGATTCTAAGATAGGAGAGATCCGCGGAGAGAAAGGGGATTGTGTAGTTGACCTGCCGGGAATCTATTCAATCCGGCCTTATACGAATGAGGAACTGGTGACACGCAGGTTTATCCTGAAAGAGCATCCGGACGGGATCATCAATATTGTGGATGCCACGAATATTGAGAGAAATCTGTATCTGACGCTGCAGCTTCTGGAGATGCATATTCCGATGGTGCTGGCGCTGAATATGATGGATGAAGTGCGCGGTAACGGCGGTACGATCGATATCGGGAAAATGGAAGAAGAGCTGGGGATTCCGGTCATAGCGATCAGTGCAGTCCAAAACGAGGGAATAGAGGATCTGATCCATGCCATCAAAGATGTATCGCAGCGCCGGATCTATCCAAAGGTGATGGATTTCTGCGAAAAAGGTGCGGTGCATAGATGTATTCATGCGGTCAGTCATCAGGTGGAAGATCATGCGGAAAGAATCGGTATCTCGCCGAGGTTTGCAGCGACAAAGATTGTGGAAGGCGACCACAATATCATAGAAAATCTGCATTTGTCGGAGAATGAGCTGGAGCTGATGGAACACAGCATCGTGGAGATGGAGCGTGACAGCGAGATGGACCGCAATGCGGCGCTGGCAGATATGCGGTATACTTTTATCGAGAGGGTGTGTGGGCAGGCAGTCATCAAATGCCGGGAGAGTAGAGAACACAGAAGAAGTGTGCGCATCGACAGTGTGCTGACGGGAAAATACCTGGCGATTCCTTCCTTTCTGCTGATCATGTTGTTGGTGTTTTGGCTGACATTTGGCGTGATCGGTACTTTTTTAAGCGACCTCTTGAGTATGGGGATCGACGCGCTGTCTGCAGTGGTGGAGCAGGCACTTATAGAGTATGGCATTAATCCGGTAGTCAAGAGCCTGGTGATCGACGGTATTTTCACCGGGGTGGGCAGCGTGCTGAGTTTTCTGCCGATCATCGTGGTATTGTTCTTCTTCCTTTCTATCTTGGAAGATTCCGGTTATATGGCTCGGATCGCGTTCGTGATGGATCGACCGCTGCGCAAGATCGGTCTGTCAGGCAAGAGCTTCGTGGCCATGCTCATTGGCTTTGGCTGCAGTGTTCCGGCAGTTATGACTACCAGAACGCTGTCTTCGGAGCGGGATAAGAAGATGACGATCATGTTGATCCCTTTTATAAGCTGTTCGGCTAAGATTCCCATCTATGCGTTATTTGCGGCTGCTTTTTTTCAGAAATACAAGGCGCTCGTGATGATGGGACTGTATGTGCTGGGCATTCTGGTAGGGATTTTGTGCGCGGTGATCTTGAATAAGACAACGTTTCACGGGAAGCCCATGCCATTTGTGATGGAGCTGCCAAATTACAGATTCCCATCGACGAAAAGTGTCCTGCTGCTGATGTGGGATAAGGCGAAAGACTTTGTACAGCGTGCTTTTACGGTGATTTTTATCGCGACACTGCTCATATGGTTCTTGCAGTCTTTTGACAGTAGATTGAATGTAGTGACGGATTCTGGTGACAGTCTGCTCGCCATGATCGGAAAGTTGATCGCGCCTGTCTTTATACCGCTCGGCTTCGGTGACTGGAGGGCGGCAACGGCCCTGATCAGCGGCTTCAGCGCTAAAGAGGCGGTGGTCAGTACGCTGGGAGTGCTGACCGGAACAAGCATGAGCAGTCTGGGTAAAACGCTGGAAGAAATATTCACGCCACTGGCGGCGGCCAGTTATCTTGTATTTACATTACTGTATACGCCCTGTGTCGCAGCGGTGGCTACGATCAAGCGGGAGATGGGATCGTTATGGAAGACGGTGGGCATTGTGTGTATGCAGTGTGGAGTGGCCTGGCTCGCAGCATTTGTGCTCTATAATGCCGGAAAATTGTTGCTATGATTGAGAGACAGAGGATCGTGCAAGAAAACTTAGGGGTGTACAAAATACTGAATATGGCATAAAATTATCTGTGGAAAAGATATTGAGAAATATAGATTCTTTGATGAGCAATTTAGTTCAACAAACTGAACAATTTCAGTTAGAGGTTGTGCCGCTTCGGAATGGAGGAGAAAATGAAAAGTTATATGCTTGATTTAAATTCTATTGACAGGGTGAAGGGATTTGTCAAGGCGATCGAGGTGTTTGACGGATATTTTGATCTGGCGACAGGTAGATATGTGATCGATGCCAAGTCTATCATGGGGATTTTCTCCATGGATCTGTCGAAACCCGTGGAGTTCCGGGTTTTGGAACCCCACGAGAAGCTGTCTCAGAT
This sequence comes from uncultured Lachnospiraceae bacterium, assembly GCA_947175055.1. Classification (GTDB taxonomy): domain Bacteria; phylum Bacillota; class Clostridia; order Lachnospirales; family Lachnospiraceae; genus UBA3282. Next base: position 6,926 of record CAMWLJ010000026.1, read on the forward strand.
CGAGGATGCGATCGCACCGTACATAGTGAAGAGAATTTGATAAGTCAGCAGGAGCAGAGAGCTGTCGGTATGTGAGAAGATCATATACCGGCAGCTTTTAAAATGTAAGAACTTATTTGCTAAGTATTCGATTTTGTGATAAGATACTCTAATGGATTAAGAAAGGAAGTGACAATATGCTGGAATTAAAAGGAATCTGCTACTCTGCAGAAGATGAGAACAGAGAGGCAGAAATTTTAAAAGATATCAATGTGACAGTCGATGATAGATTTGTCGCTGTGACCGGACCAAACGGCAGCGGCAAAAGTACGCTGGCCAAGATCGTGGCGGGAATCTTAAAACCAACGGCAGGACAGATCCTGCTTGACGGGGTGGATATCACTGATTTATCCATCACAGAGCGGGCCAATCTGGGAATCAGTTTTGCGTTCCAACAGCCGGTCCGTTTCAAGGGGATCACGGTGCGGGAGTTATTGTCCATCGCAGCCGGCAAGGATGCCAATATGGCGGAGATCTGCAATATGCTATCCGAAGTAGGGCTGTGCGCCAGAGATTATGTAAACCGTGAGGTGAACGCTTCTCTGTCCGGAGGGGAATTGAAGCGGATTGAGATTGCCATGATCATGGCGCGAGGGACGAAGGTTTCCATATTTGATGAACCGGAAGCAGGAATCGACCTGTGGAGTTTTCAGAATCTGATCCACGTGTTTGAGAAGATGCATGAGGAAATTCACGGATCCATACTGATCATTTCTCATCAGGAACGTATTTTGAATATCGCGGACCGTATCATTTTGCTGGCGGATGGGCAGATTAAGAAGGTAGGAAGTAAGGAAGAGGTGATACCGGAGCTCCTGGGCGCCGGTGCACATTGTAAGACACTGACGGATAAATTATAGAAGGGGAGGTATCAGTAGATGGATGCAATACAACAGAACCTGTTAGAGCAGGTGGCAGGACTGCATGAGATACCTGCCGGCGCTTATAATATCCGTGCCAACGGACAGATGGCTGCCAGAAATACGACGGCCAATATCGATATTACCACGAAGGAGGACTGCTCCGGTATTGATATCCGGATCAAGCCCGGTACCAGGAACGAGAGTGTGCATATTCCGGTGGTGCTCAGCCAGAGTGGCTTAAAGGAGAGCGTTTACAATGACTTCTTTGTAGGGGAAGACGCGGATGTGACCATCATCGCCGGCTGCGGTATCCACAACAGTGGCGGCGGGACTTCGGAGCATTCGGGGATTCATAGATTTTTCGTGGAGAAGAATGCGAAGGTCAGGTACGTGGAGAAACACTATGGCAGCGGGGACGGCAGCGGAGAGCGGCTAATGAACCCGACAACTGAGATTCACTTGGCCGAAGGGGCATCGTTGGAGATGGATACGGTACAGATCAAGGGCATTGATTCCACCAAACGGGTCACCATGGCCAAAGTGGCCGCGAGAGCATCTCTGGTCATCAGGGAGAAGATCATGACCCATGGCAGACAGTATGCGGAGACGGATTTCAGCGTAGATATGGACGGAGACGATTCCAGTGTCAATCTGATCTCCCGGTCGGTCGCCAAGGAACATTCCAGACAGCTTTTCAAGAGCAGGATCGTGGGAAACAGTAAATGTCAGGGCCACAGCGAATGTGATGCTATCATCATGGATAATGCCAGTGTCAGCGCCATTCCGGAGTTGACAGCCAACAATATCGACGCAAACCTGATCCATGAGGCAGCGATCGGAAAGATCGCCGGGGAGCAGTTGATGAAGCTGATGACGCTGGGCTTGACGGAGAAAGAAGCAGAGGAGCAGATCGTTAACGGATTTTTGAAATGAGGAAATTTTTACATTATGCATTAAACAGACTGGTGATCACTGCGCTTATCGTTCTTTTACAGGTAGCGTTTTTTATGGTAGAGATCGTTGTCTGGGGTAATTATTATGTGGAGATCGCGATGTGCCTGCGCCTGATCAGCTTTGGCGTTATCATTGCACTGATCATAAAGCAGGGTAATCCGGCGGTGAAGATGGCGTGGATCGTGCCGATCCTGTTGTTTCCGCTTTTCGGGGGTATTATGTATCTTGCGCTGGGACATGTATTTCGGCCGAAACGGCTGTATATGGCCATGGCGCATACGGATGAACTTGTCAGGTCGAATCTGCAGCAGGATATAGAGGTCATGGACAGGCTTAAGGAAACGGATCCAGGGATCGCTAACCAATGTGATTATATTATGCGTTATGCGCATACTCCGGCCTGGGAGCATACAAGAGCGGATTACTATCCGGAGGGTTTCCCCTGGTGGCAGCAGCTCCTGAAAGATTTAGAGCAGGCGGAACGCTTTGTATTTCTGGAGTTTTTTATCCTGGGGGAAGGGACTATGTGGGATACCGTACTGGAGGTGCTGGAACGTAAAGTGAGGGCCGGTGTGGAAGTGCGGTTGATCTATGATGATGTGGGGAGCGTTTTTCTTCTGCCGAAGGAATACAATGAGATGATGGAGAAGAAAGGGATCAAGTGCGTTGCCTTTAACAGACTGGTCCCGTTTCTGGCTCTGGTGCTAAACAACAGAGACCACCGGAAGATCGTGGTGATCGACGGAAAGGTCGGCTATACCGGCGGCATCAACATGTCGGATGAATATATCAACTATAAGAAAACTCACGGCGATCACTGGAAGGATGCAGGAATCCGCATTGAGGGGGACGCAGTGTGGAATTTTACGGTCATGTTCCTGCAGATGTGGAATATGTCCCGCCATACGGAAGAGTATTATGGTAAGTACCGGTACCGGTTCACAGACAGGCCGGCGTCAGCGGGAATCGTACAACCGTATATGGATACGCCGTTGGATGAAGAGACGGTGGGGGAGAATGTCTATCTGAATATGATTGGCGCAGCCAAGAAATATCTCTATATCTTTACGCCATATCTGGTAACGGACAATGAGATGCATACGGCTTTAAAGCTGGCCGCGAAGCGGGGGGTGGATGTGCGTATCGTAACGCCCGGCACGCCGGACAAGAAGACGATCTATTGGCTCACACAGTCCAATTATCAGAGCCTGATCGAGGCCGGCGTCAGTATCTATCAGTATGCACCTGGATTTATCCATTCTAAGTGTGTGCTCTGTGACGACGAGACGGCGGTGGTGGGCAGTATCAACTTCGATTACAGGAGTTTCTGCCATCATTTTGAATGTGGTGTCTTTCTGTACAGGGCATCTATGATCAAAGATCTGAAAAGAGATATGGAGGAGACATTTAAGGTGTCTGAGCAGATCACATTGGAGTGGTGTAAGAAAAAATTCGTGAAGACCAATGTGATCGGCCCGTTTTTGAAGCTGTTTTCACCGTTATTATAGAAAGATTTCGGAATCTCTATTACACAGGCCCTGCAGCAGTGCCAAGTTAAGATGAGTGAGTCTATAGAAAAGGTAGTGGAAAGTTATGTTACGTTTTATACAGGTCATTGTATGTAATCTGCCCAGACTTTATATGATACCCAAGATGGCTTACAAGGCCAGACACGGGGAGAAATATTCAGAAGAGGACTGTTACCGGTATGCGCAGCTTGCGATTCGGCGCATGATGAAGGCAGGACACATAACGACGGAGAAATATGGTATGGAGCATCTGCCCCAGGAGGGCGGCTATATGCTGTTTCCCAATCATCAGGGGAAATATGATGCGCTGGGTATCATGTACGCTCACGAGAAACCCTGTTCGGTGGTGATCGACGATGTCAGATCTCATGGCATTCTGGTGAAGCAGTTTATCGATATGATCCATGGAAAAAGGCTGGTCAAAGACGATCTGAGGCAGTCGATGAGAATCATCAGGGAACTGGCGGAAGATACGAAAAACGGGCGCAGATTTATCATCTTTCCGGAAGGAGGATATTACAAGAATCATAATACCGTGGGAGAATTTAAGGCAGGCAGTTTCAAGAGTGCCGTGAAGGCGAAGGTGCCTATCATTCCGGTAGCGCTGATCGATTCTTACAAAGCTTTTGAGGAATGGACTTTGAAGCCTGTGGTAACGCAGGTGCATTTCCTGCAGGCGATCCCTTACGACGAATATAAGAATCTGTCAACGATGCAGATCGCGGTTATGGTAAGGAATAGGATCGTCAATACGATTCAGGAGGTATTAAGTTTGGCTTGATTCGCACATCATGATTTGGACGCCGATGCACGTGGTAAGAAACGTACATCGGCGTCCAATTTATATTTTGAGAATAGGCCTTGTGTATTCATTCCCATCATAGGGTGTGTCAGGGAATTTGTTCTGTACCAGGCTGTGGTAGATCTGGCTGGCGTAAATATCCTTGGCAAGCAGTTTCCTGCCGTTCTCCGGCAGCAACGCGTCCGCGTCAGACAGCTGGCTGAGCAGTGGTATGCTGCCATGAGCCTTGATAGCGGTCAGAAGCGGTGTGGCATCATGACGGAAACCAAGTATACGAGCGTAGTAAATATAATCCTCGTCTTGGAAGGTAAGAAGGTCTTCCTTCCTGATCTGCAGCAGAATGTGCATCAGGCTTCTGGCGATGCGGGTGTATGTGCGGTTCTTGGTCTTCAGCTTCTCACAGAAATCTGTAAAACCTCGGAACGACGGCAGCATATTCGTAATGCGGTCTGACAGGTCCTGATCGATATCGGGATGGCTTGTGTAGCCTTCCGGCTGCTCCGACAGCAACTGATAGTGCAGCGGCAGAGAAAAATCATCGGCATGGATCGGGCAGGATCTGCCGAATTGTGAAGAAAGCAGGTCAAAGGCCACCGATGGCATCAACTTCGTGACTTCTGAAAGATTACCGGATGCATCGATGGCTTCTCTGATCGCCAACGCAGAGCAAAAGGTATTTAGCAGACTGGCATCATGGTAAGAACTTCCGGCCCGATGAGTAGTATAAGGCTTGATGTTGCTGTTACGTCTGGAAAGTGCCTTGCAGTACTCGATCCCCAGGATATTGTTGGAGGTCGTCATGACATGCATATAGGGGGTAAGGTGAGGGGCGCTTGCGCGCAGCGCAGCATTTCTGGCACTTGGGTAGGCATAGCCCATCCGCAGATGCCTGTCCAAGGCTTCCTTGAATACATGATCCTCCGCCAGCAGGCTGTCGGCGAATTCCGACAGGATAGAAATATCTCCGCATTCGCTGCCGAAACAAAGCGTATCCACGATCCCCAGTCTGTCGAAAAGGGCAACGGCTCCAGAAGCGAAATATTCTGCACTGCCCAGTGCGTAGTAGACAGGCAGTTCCAGTACCAGATCGGCACCGCCCTTAAGCGCGGTCTCGGCACGCAGATACTTGTCTGCCAGTGCAGGGGCCCCGCGCTGTACGAAATCGCCGCACATGGCAATGATGCAGTAATCAGCCCCAGTCATTTCTTTTGCTTTTGCGATCTGATAGGCATGTCCATTGTGAAACGGATTGTATTCTGCAATGATACCTACTGTTTTCATGATCAGTTACCCCTTTTACTTGTGAAAGCATTACAACGAGTTCCCCTGTTAAATATAATTTTATCATAAATATTTTTTTTTGCACGCTGTAAATGGAAAAAGATTAAAATAAGTTTGTATCTTGTATACAGGGCATTCTTTTTGTATAATTAGTTTACTGGTGTTTAGAAAAGCTATCGTAATACATATAAGGAGGGTACAGTATGTCTTATATCGATCTAATGAAGGAGAAGGCAAGGAGTGACAAGAAAACGATCGTCCTGCCGGAGACCAATGACAAGAGGACGCTGATCGCGGCGGCCAGTATTCTGAAAGAAGAGATTGCTGATATCATCATGATCGGCAATGAAGAGAAGATCATGGATGGTGCCGGCTGGCTGGAGGTGGAATTGGACGGTGTTACGATCATCGACCCCGAGAAGACGGACAAGCTGGACGGCTATGTAAATATTCTATATGAGACGAGGAAGAACAAAGGAATGACGCCGGAGAAGGCGCGGGAGATATTGTTAAATGATTATCTGACTTTCGGTGTTGTGATGGTCAAAGCCAACGATGCGGACGGTATGGTGGCTGGTGCCTGTCATGCTACGGCAGATACGCTGCGGCCGGCCCTGCAGATCTTGAAGACAGCGCCGGGTGTAAAGCTGGTATCCGGCTTCTTTATTCTGGATGTGCCAGACTGCACCTTTGGGGAGAAGGGCACATTCCTTTTTGCAGACTGCGGTTTAAATCAGGATCCGACGGCAGAAGAGCTGGCGGCCATCGCCGACACTTCGGCTAAGAGTTTTAAGAGTCTGGTGGGAGCCAAGCCGATCATTGCCATGCTGTCTCACTCCACGAAAGGCAGCGCCAAACATCCACTGGTAGACAAGATGGTGGAGGCGACCCGTATCGCCCATGAGCAGTATCCGCATCTGTGTATTGACGGGGAATTGCAGACAGATGCGGCTCTTGTGCCTCATGTGGCTAAATCTAAGGCACCAGGCAGCGAGGTGGCGGGTAAGGCCAACGTGCTGATCTTCCCGAATCTGGATTGTGGTAATATCGGATATAAGCTGGTACAGCGCCTGGGCAAGGCGGAGGCTTACGGTCCCATGTTACAGGGAATCGCGAAGCCGGTCAACGACCTTTCTCGAGGCTGCTCTTGGCAGGATATTGTTGGCGTGGTGGCGCTGACAGCAGTACAGGCACAGCTGGCATAAAATTTTTGTTGACAAACCTGCAGCCCATGGGTATAATTGTTTGAGTGTGGATAGGAGTCAACTATGTTCGTGAATTTAACTGAGGTGTTACTCAATGAGGGCAGAGTAGTCACGATGCAGGCTGAGCCGGAGATCAGACAGATCATGATCGGTAGAGAGACATTCCCGGTGAGTAGTATAACACCTTTTGGCTTGACCTTTACGAATCTCGAGAAGGGTAAGGCACGGGTGGAAGTGGAAGGGAAGATCATATTCTCTACCTGCTGCAGCAGATGCCTGAAGGAAGTGGACACGGCACTGGAACTTGCAATCGACAGGACGGTGTTTGCTCCGGACAGGGTGCCTTCGACAGAGGACGACGATCAGGAGTATATGAACGGTTATCAGATGGATATAGAAGAACTGCTCTGCAATGAAATTGTGATCAACTGGCCTATGAAGATTCTGTGCAGGCCGGACTGCCACGGCATATGCCGCCAGTGTGGACAGGATCTGAATACGGGAACATGTGATTGTGACACGTTTGTTCCTGATCCCAGGATGGCAGTAATAAAAGATATCTTTAACGGGAGTAAGGAGGTGTGAGACGATGTCAATCTGTCCTAAGAACAAATCTTCCAAAGGAAGAAGAGACAGGAGAAGAGCAAACTGGAAAATGACTGCCCCTACATTGGTTAAGTGCAGTAAGTGCGGTGCGCTCATGGTACCCCACAGAGTATGTAAGAAATGTGGCACATACAACAAAAAAGAAATTATCGCAGTTGATTAATGCGGGTGATAGGAGAGAGATCAAGGGATTGTAGAATATATGATTCCTTGATTTCTTTATTTATGAGATTAATGAAATTTATGCGAGATAAAGAAGGGTAGCCGTTAAGAAGCGTCGGATGTAGAACAGACGCTTTCATGACCGGGTCAGGAGGGAATGGTTACCTTTTATCATAGACTTTGCTTTTGGCATATGGTATACTGAGTGTATTCTGGTGGTTTTATTTGCGACTGAAGTTGATCTAACAGACATTGATAAGATGAAAGAATAGACAGGCAGAAACTGATATGAGGTGTGGTTATGAGCGAATATATTAAAGTGGCAGTGGACGCGATGGGCGGTGATAACGCTCCACGGGAGATCGTGAAAGGGGCGGTGGAGGCTGTCAACGAGAGCAATAAGGTCAAGGTATATCTGGTCGGAGTGAAAGAGGCCGTGGAGAAAGAATTGTCCGGTCATACATATCCGAAGGAACAGATCGAGGTAGTACATGCCTCTGAGATCATAGAGACGGCGGAACCGCCCGTGATGGCGATCCGCAAGAAGAAGGATTCTTCTCTGGTACGGGCATTGAACTTGGTCAAGGACGGCACTTGCGACGCCTATGTATCGGCAGGGAGCACGGGAGCCACGTTGGTAGGCGGACAGGTGATCGTCGGTCGTATCAAGGGGGTGGAGAGACCGCCCCTTGCACCATTGATCCCGACGGCTACGGGGTGTTCACTCTTGATCGACTGCGGTGCCAATGTTGATGCCAGACCCTCCCACCTGGTTCAGTTTGCCAAGATGGGTTCCGTCTATATGGAGAACGTGATGGGCATCAGGAATCCGAAAGTAGGGATCGTGAATATCGGTGCGGAGGAAGAGAAAGGGAATGCCCTGGTCAAAGAGACTTTTCCGCTCCTCAAGAATTGTCCGGATATCAACTTTATCGGCAGCGTGGAGGCAAGAGATATCCCGGCAGGTGCGGCAGATGTAGTAGTGTGTGAGGCTTTTACGGGGAATGTCATCCTGAAGACCTACGAAGGTGTGGGTGCTACGCTGCTCTCGAAGGTGAAAGAAGGCATGATGACCAGCCTGCGCAGTAAGATAGGCGCACTCCTCGTGAAACCGGCCTTGAAGCAGACGCTTAAGGCTTTTGACCTGGAGCAGTACGGTGGCGCGCCGATGCTGGGACTGAAGGGTCTGGTAGTCAAAACCCACGGCAGCTCCAAATCTATAGAGATCAAGAATTCCATACTACAATGTATCACCTTTACCGAACAGCGAATCAGCGAGAAGATCAGACAGATGCTGCAAAGTGACGGGATCGTGTCCGGGGAGCAGTAAGAGCGCGCGTATCTGTGACGGGACGATATGGGCGCAGATAAGAGACAAACGAGAAGGTGAAAGGGGTAAACTGTCAGCATGGAATTTGAGAAGTTAAAAGAAGCGATTGCAGATATATTGAATGTGGACCCGAACGAGGTTACAGAAGAAACGACTTTTACGGAGGATTTGGGGGCGGATTCTCTTGATGTCTACCAGATCGTGATGAAGATTGAGGAGGCATTCGAGATTGAGATCCCGGCCGAGACGATCAAAGAGATCTCGACGGTGGGAGAAGCCGTCCTGGTGATCAGGAATTGTATCTAAAAAGTGTAAAACGGGAAGCCCTTTTATCATGAAAGGGCTTTTTAAATGCAGGAGGATTCTTATGTTGGCGGACAGACTTACACAACTGGAACAGAAAATAGAATACTGCTTTCAGGATAAGAAACTGTTGAAGCAGGCCCTGACCCACAGTTCCTATTCAAATGAGCAGAAGATCAATAAATTTCCGGATTATGAACGGCTGGAGTTCCTCGGTGACGCGGTGCTGGAACTGGCGAGCAGTGACTTTATCTTCCGGGAGCATCCGGAGATGTCAGAGGGAGAATTGACGAAATTCAGGTCGTCGATCGTCTGTGAGCCGGCGCTTGCCTTTTGCGCGCGGCAGATTGGGCTGGAACAGTTTATCCTGCTTGGCAAAGGAGAAGAGATGACCGGTGGCAGAAGGAGGGATTCCATCATTTCAGATGTGATGGAAGCAGTGATCGGTGCCATTTATCTGGATAGCGGCGTTGAGGAAGCACGGGCATTCATCGGGCGTTATATTCTATCGGACTTAGAGCACAAGCAGTTGTTCTATGATGCCAAGACCATCCTGCAAGAAGCGATACAGAAGGAGAACAGCGGCAGCATCCGTTACGAGTTGGTTCGGGAGGAAGGACCGGAGCATGCCAAGAATTTCGTAGTGGAAGTAATGGTTGGAGACAGGAAGGCGGGATGCGGCAATGGCCATTCTAAGAAAGAGGCGGAGCAGCACGCAGCCTATGAGGCGCTTCTGCGGCGCAAAATAGTACCGGCACAGGAAGAAGCCGGTAAAAACTGAGGCGGCAGACAGCAGACCTGATGAAAATACATGGACAGTAAAAAGACAGATCGAGGTACATATGTATTTAAAAAGCATTGAAGTGCATGGGTTTAAATCCTTTGCCAATAAGATAAATTTTAAGTTCCATAACGGCATCACCGGTATCGTGGGTCCTAACGGTTCCGGAAAGAGCAACGTGGCAGATGCCGTCAGATGGGTGCTGGGAGAGCAGCGGATCAAGCAGCTTCGGGGTTCTTCCATGCAGGACGTGATCTTCTCCGGAACGGAGATGCGAAAGCCTCTGGGTTATGCCTACGTGGCGATCACGCTGGACAATACGGATCATCAGCTGACCATCGACTATGATGAGGTGACAGTGTCCAGAAGGCTGTACCGATCCGGTGAGAGCGAATATATGATCAACGGTTCCGTCTGCCGTCTGAAAGACGTGAACGAGCTTTTCTATGATACCGGTATCGGTAAGGAAGGGTACTCCATTATCGGACAGGGCCAGATCGAGAAGATCTTGAGCGGCAAGCCGGAGGAGCGGCGTGAGCTGTTCGACGAGGCTGCCGGCATCGTTAAGTTCAAGCGCAGGAAGTATGCGGCTCAGAAGAAGCTGGAAGATGAGAAGCAGAATCTGGTCCGGGTCAATGATATCCTGGCAGAGCTTGAGAAACAGACCGGCCCCCTTGAGAAGCAATCCGAGAAGGCCAGAGTCTACCTGAAAAAGAAAGAAGAGTTAAAGACGCTGGACGTGAACGTGTTCCTGCTGGAAAATGTGCGGGTGCGGCAGCAGCTGGCGGAGACGGATGGCAAGCTCACGATTGCCGGCGGGGATCTGGAAGAGACAACGAAGAAGTATGAAAATATCAAAGAAGAATACGAGCAGATCGTGGGCCGGATCGAAGAATTAGATCAGGCCATCGAGACGGCCCGGGCCACATTGACAGACACCGGGGTGATGCGTTCCAAGCTGGAAGGTGAGATCAATGTCCTTAAGGAACAGATCCATTCGGCGGAGGGCAACGAGGAGCATTTACAGAGCCGTATCCGCAGCATCAGTGAACAGATCGATACGCGCACGAAAGAGAAAGACGGTATCCTTGCGGACAAGGAGCAGACGGATCAGAAACTGACACAGCTGGAGCAGGCCAGGACAGAAGCCAGGCAGCTGCTGGAGGAAACGCAGAGTCGGATCGAGGAGCTGAATGACCATATCGAAAGCGGGAAGAATACGATTATAGATGCGTTAAATAACCGTGCCACGATCAAGTCCAAGATGGGACGATACGACACTATGCTGGAGCAGATCAACATTCGCCGGGCGGAGCTGAATTCCAGGCTGCTGCGGGCCAAATCGGATGAGGCGGAGCAGACGGAGACCATCAGGAAGCTGGAAGAAGAGTTCGAGGCTGTAGGGACGGCAATCAAAGAACTGGGGGAAAAGCAGGAGACGATGGAGGAGCGGCTTTCGCTTTTCCGGGAGGAACTGGCAGGCCGGGATCAGAAGCTGCGGGATACCCAGGTGCTCTATCACCAGCAGAAGTCTAAGCTGGAAGCGCTGGCCAACCTGACGGAGCGTTACGAGGGTTATGGCGGCAGCGTCAAGGCCGTGATGGAACGCAAAGGCCAGGAGAAAGGCATCATCGGCGTGGTGGCGGATATCATCCAGGCGGAAGCCAGATATGAGACGGCCATCGAGACGGCTCTGGGCGGCAACATCCAGAATATCGTCACGGAGGATGAGGAGACTGCCAAGCGCATGATCGGCTATCTGAAAAAGGCCCGGGCGGGCCGTGCCACCTTCCTGCCTCTCACCAGTATCACCCATCCTCAGGAGTTCAAGAATCCTGACGCCCTGAAGGAAAAGGGAGTGATCGGCATGGCGGACGAGCTGGTGAAAGTGGAGAAGAAGTACCGGAACGTGGCCAAGGCAATGTTAGGGCGTATCGTGGTGGTGGACAACGTGGATAATGCCGTGAAGATTGCCCGAAAGTTTGATTACGGCATCCGTATGGTCACGCTGGAAGGCGAACTGCTGGTACCCGGCGGCGCCATCAGCGGCGGCGCCTTTAAGAACAATTCCAATCTGCTGGGCAGACGCCGGGAGATGGAAGAGCTTGGTAAGAAAGTTAAGCAGTATGTGGTGGATATCGACAATCTGTTGAATGATATCGAGGAGACGAAAAGAAACCGGAATAAGCTGCGTCTGGAGATCGAGGATGTCAAAGGGCAGCTGCAGCGCAAGTTCATCGAGCAGAATACGGCCAGGATGAACGTGGCGCAGGCCCGGGAGAAGAAGAACGAGACGGAGGAAGGTTTCGACGAACTGAAAACAGAGCAGCAGGATATCGAGCTGCAGATCAAGGAGATCCAGGTCAATAAGGATGAAAACTTAAGAGAACTGGCAGATTCCGAAGCGCTTGAAAAGAATGTGGAGGCGCAGATCGGGGAATTCCAGAAACAGCTGGAAGCAAAGAGGGCGGAAGAATCGGAACAGTCGGCCAAGGTATCCGAGTGGGATGTGGAAGTAGAGAAGATGCGCCAGAGCGCGGATTTCCAGAGACAGAACTTAGAGCGTGTGGAAGGCGAGATCGCACGCCACAGCGCAGAATTGAAGGAGGTGCAGGAAGGCCTGCATCTTGGCAAGGAAGAAGTGGAGCGCAAGAAAGAAAGCATTCTGGAGATCGAGAAGACCATCGCTTCTTCTTACACCACACAGACGGATGCGGAGACGAAGTTAAAGGATGATATTTCCCTTAAGGAAGAGCTTGCGAGGAAACAGAAGAATTTCTTCGCCACGAGGGAAGAACTGTCCGAACGGATGACGGCGCTGGATAAGGAAGTGTATCGTCTCAACAGCCAGCGGGAACGAATGGAAGAGTCCATTGAGTCTCAGATCAATTATATGTGGGACGAGTATGAGATCACCCTCTCCGATGCGGAGTCCATGAAGGATGAGGAGATGAATGACCTGCCCGCCATGAAGAAGGAGATTACGGCTCTGAAAGATGCGATCCGCAAGCTGGGGGACGTGAACGTCAATGCCATAGAGGATTACAGGAATCTGATGGAGCGGTATACCTTTTTAAAGACCCAGCATGACGATCTGGTGGAGGCGGAGAAGACGCTGCAGGGAATCATAGAGGAACTGGACAGCTCTATGCGTAAGCAGTTCAATGAGAAATTCGCGCAGATCAACCGGGAGTTCGACAAGGTGTTCAAGGAACTCTTCGGCGGCGGCAAAGGTTCTCTGGAATTAATGGAGGACGAGGACGTGCTGGAGGCCGGCATCCGGATCATTGCCCAGCCGCCCGGCAAGAAACTGGTTAATATGATGCAGATGTCCGGTGGGGAGAAGTCCCTGACTGCGATCTGCCTGCTGTTTGCGATCCAGAACTTAAAGCCGTCGCCCTTCTGTCTTCTGGACGAGATCGAGGCGGCGCTGGATGAGAGCAATGTGGCCAGATTCGCCAAGTATCTGCATAAGCTGACGAAAAATACACAGTTTATCGTGATCACCCACAGGCGCGGTACGATGGAGAAGGCGGATCGTCTCTACGGTATCACGATGCAGGAGAAAGGTGTGTCAACACTGGTAAGCGTAAATTTGATCGATAAGGAATTGGATGACTGATGAGTGAAGAGAAGAAGGGTTTTTTCAGCAGATTAAAAGAAGGATTGACGAAGACGAGGAACAACATTGTCCATGGGATAGATTCCGTATTTAACGGTTTTTCCAACATAGACGAGGATTTCTATGAAGAACTGGAAGAGATTCTGATCATGGGGGATATCGGGGTGCAGGCCACCGAAGCGATCCTGGAGCGGCTGCGGGAGCAGGTGAAGGAGAACCATATCAAGGAGCCGGCCGACTGCAAAGCCTTCCTGATCCAGAATATCAAGGAGCAGATGCAGGTGCAGGAGACTGCGTACGCTTTCGAGGAAGAGCAGTCCATCGTACTGGTGATCGGTGTTAACGGCGTGGGTAAGACTACCACTGTAGGTAAGCTGGCCGGGAAACTGAAAGGGCAGGGAAGGCGGGTATTGATCGCGGCGGCGGATACCTTTCGCGCGGCGGCCGGTGAGCAGCTTAGCGAGTGGTCAAACCGTGCCGGGGTGGACATGATCGGCGGCAGCGAAGGTTCCGATCCTGCCAGTGTGATCTTCGATGCGGTAAATGCGGCGAGAGCGAGGAATATCGATGTGCTTTTATGCGATACGGCAGGCAGGCTTCACAATAAGAAGAACCTGATGGAAGAACTTAAGAAGATCAACCGGATCATCGACAGAGAATTTCCCGATGCCCACCGGGAGAATCTGGTGGTACTGGATGCCACTACCGGCCAGAATGCATTGCAGCAGGCGAAGGAGTTCGGCGAGGTGGCGGATTTAACGGGTATTATCCTGACCAAGATGGATGGTACGGCAAAAGGCGGCATTGCGGTGGCAATCCAGTCCCAGCTGCAGATTCCGGTCAAGTACATCGGTGTTGGGGAGACCATAGAGGATCTGCAGAAATTCGATGCGGAGCAGTTCGTGGATGCGCTGTTCGATAAGACCTGAAATTATATCAGGATGCCGGAGATCGATGCTTAAGCGGAAATGGGGCGTGGCTGTAGAATGATACTGGAAGGCAGGAGCAAAGAGATACCGTACGAAGAAACAGAGAAATCAAGATGATGTGCGGAAAGTCGGAAGAGGGGAAGGGAAAGGAGCAAGAAGATAAACAATGAAGGAATTGGCATTGGATAAATTTGAGGAAGCGTATGAGATCGTCAAGGAGGTGACGTCTGAGACGAAGCTGATCTACAGCGATCATTTCAGTGCACGAACCGGGAATAAGGTCTATCTGAAGCCGGAGAATATGCAGCTGACGGGGGCGTATAAGCTGCGTGGAGCATATTATAAGATCAGCACCTTGTCGGAAGAAGAGCGTGAGAAGGGGCTGATCACGGCTTCTGCCGGAAATCATGCCCAGGGCGTGGCTTATGCGGCAAAGTGCTATGGTGTGAAAGCGGTGATCGTGATGCCTACCACTACACCCTTGATCAAGGTAAACAGGACCAAAGGGTATGGCGCGGAGGTGATGTTATACGGTGATGTTTATGACGAAGCCTGTGCTAAGGCTTATGAATTGGCAGAGGAGAAAGGGTATACATTCGTGCATCCTTTTGACGATCTGGATGTGGCTACGGGACAGGGCACCATTGCTATGGAGATCATCAAGGAACTGCCGCTGGTGGACTATATTCTGGTGCCGGTGGGCGGCGGCGGACTGGCCACCGGAGTGTCTACGCTGGCAAAGTTGTTGAATCCCAAGATCAAGGTGATCGGTGTGGAACCTACGGGTGCCAACTGCTTACAGGAATCCGTGCGGGCCGGCAAAGTTACGACATTAGAGAATGTCAATACAATTGCTGACGGTACTGCGGTAAAGACACCGGGCACAGCAATCTTCCCCTATCTCAAGGAAAATCTGGACGGCATCATTACCGTTGGGGACGAGGAACTGGTGGTCTCCTTCCTGGATATGGTGGAGAATCATAAGATGGTAGTGGAGAATTCGGGATTGCTGACGGTGGCTGCATTGAAGCATCTTGATGCAAAGAATAAGAAGATCGTAGCGATTCTTAGCGGCGGCAATATGGATGTGATCACCATGTCTTCGGTAGTACAACAAGGGCTTGTGTTGCGTGACCGGATCTTCTCGGTATCGGTGCTTTTGCCTGATAAGCCGGGCGAACTGTCCAGAGTGGCGGATGTGATCGCGAAACAGAATGGCAATGTGATCAAGCTGGAACATAATCAGTTTGTCTCCATCAACCGCAACGCGGCTGTGGAACTGCGGATCACGATGGAGGCCTACGGGACGGAGCATAAGAATCAGATCATCTCTGCGCTGCAGCAGAACGGTTACCAGCCGAAACTGATCCGGGCAAGTATCTAAGGCCCATTTTTCGCGAAGTGTTTATATCGGGGATGACATTTGGTTACAATAGTAACTGGTGATTCGAAAGCAGAATGGATCTCTACAATGATAGTCATGTAGTGCACATATGCTTTGCTGATCTAAGAAGTGACAAAATGGGGTTATAAGATGGAGAAAAATAAAAAAGCATTCAAAAAAAGCAAGACAGGATGGATCAGGAAATATATTATTATAACAGTGGCAGCTTTTGTCTATTCGGTGGCGCTCAGTCTTTTTATCGATCCGAATGATATGGCACCTGGCGGGCTGACCGGTGTGGCGATCATTTTGAGCAGATTGGTTCCAGTCAGTACCGGTACGTTGATCTTGCTTCTGAATATACCAATCTTGCTCTTCGGCGTATGGAAGTTCGGAATCGGTCTGACTATTTCGACGATCTATGCTACGGTATTGATTTCCTTTTTTGCCAATATGTTATCAGGCGTGGGAGCGGCCACAGATGATATACTGTTGGCAGCGGTGGCGGGCGGTATCATTCAGGCGATCGCCATCGGATCGATCTTCAGGGCAGGAGCGACAAGCGGCGGTGTGGATATCATCGTCAAGGCGCTTAAGCTTAAACTGCCGCATTTGAAGACGGGGAATCTTTTCTTGATGATAGACGCTACAGTGGTGACATTGTCCGGTATTGTCTTCCAGGATGTGAGTGCCGCACTGTACGCGGCGGTGGCGGTAGGGTGCTGTTCGGTGGCCATGGACGTGGTGCTGTATGGACGGGATGAAGCGAAGCTCCTCTATATCATCAGTGATAAGCCGGAGCAGATCACCCAGCGGCTGTTGGAAGATCTGGATGTGGGAACTACTTACATCAACGGGCAAGGTGCCTACAGCGGCAATGAGAAGCGGGTCATCATGTGTGCCATGAAGAAGACAACGTTTCCGAGAGCAGAAGAGATCGTGAAAGAAGAAGACGCGAACTCTTTTATGATCGTGACCAGTGCTACAGAGATCTTCGGAGAAGGGTATAAAAGTTATTTCAGTGAGCGGATCTAGTAGGATGGGGAGAAGTATATGCAGGATATGAATTTACGGAGTAAGAGACATAAGAGGAAACACAGGAGAAACGAGAACGGGATCCTGGTCGGTTCGATCGTTCTGTGTCTGGTGACTTTGGCCGCCATCACCATCACATTGATCATGGTCTTTCGGTATCGTTCCATCCAGATGGAAAATACAGTGGTCATGAATGAGCTTGAGGCTGTGCGGATGGATCAGACGGTCACCTACACGCAGGGCGAGGTGGATGCCATGATCGCCGGTGCGGTGACGGAGGCTACAGATCGGACGACGCAGGAGGTGCGTGAAGAGCTCCTTGATAAGATGAAGGAACTGATGCTCACCGGCGATGGCGCGCTTGCCATGCTGCGTTATTTCTATCCGGATGAGATCGTGGTGGTGGATGCGGGGGAATATCATTTTTTCCCGATCATGGACGATCTGGCCCATCATACATATGATCTTAGTAAATTTATCAAAGACGATGATCAGGTGATGCGCTACTATGATAATGTCCAGTGGGTCTCTCGTAAAGGAATCGATGTATCCAAGTATCAGGAAGAGATTGATTGGGAATCAGTGGCCGGTGATGATGTGGAGTATGCCTTTATCCGACTGGGTATCCGTGGCTACACGAAGGGAGAAATCCAGGAGGATGAAAATTTCAAGGACAATATTCAGGGAGCGCTGCACAATGATATCGGTGTGGGGGTATATTTTTTTACACAAGCAGTGAGTGTGGAGGAAGCCGAGGAAGAGGCACAGTTTGTGCTGGATGCGCTGGAGCCTTATCAGATTGATTACCCGGTGGTAATCGATGTGGAGGCAGTATCCAACGCCAACGCCAGGACGAAGGATTTGACGAAGGAGGAGAGAACTGCTTATTGTATCGCTTTTTGCGAGAAGATCAGAGAGGCCGGGTACACGCCGATGATCTATGGCAATATGAAGACCTTTATGTTGATGCTGGATCTGCCGCAGTTAGAGGAATATGACAAGTGGGTTGCCTTCTATGATGAAACGATGTATTATCCTTACGCCTTTAAGATCTGGCAGTATACAGACAAAGGCAGGGTAGCAGGGATCGAGGGTGATGTGGATCTGAATATCAGTTTTGAGGAGGCAACGGATTAGAATAAAAAGTTGTTATGGAGATGAGATTCATGTTAGAATAGAAAATAAAGTCAAAGAAAGGCGGGGTTATCAATGAAATATGAATTTGAAGGAACGGTGGAATTCCGTGAGAATGAGAATACGATCGCGGTACCGTTTAATGTTTGGGAAGTATGCGAAAAGGTAGGAGATGCACCGGTCAGGGTATGTTTTGATGATGTTTGCTTTATATGTGATCTGGTGCCGAAGGGCCAAGGCTATTATGACATTCCTGTCAGTCATGACACGTTGGCCAAGGTTGAGCTGGGCAAGAAATATTTGATCTCGATCGAGATCGTTGGCAATGTTGTAAGCATGGGAGGAAGTCCCTACAGCACTGAGCATCCGATCCGTAAGATAGACAGTGTCGATCTGGTGACGCAGCCCTGGGATGGTCTTTGCGGACAGGCTTGCATTGCCATGATCGCCGGAACCACTCTGGATGAGGCCTGCGACATCATGAAATGTCGGGAATGGCAGGCGAATATGAGCAAGATGATCGCTACATTGGAGTATCTTGGAATCCGTCATTCGGACAAGATCGTATATACGCTTGGTAAGTCTGTGGAGCTGCCGCACTGCTGTATCATCATGGAGAAGATGGGAAGGTACAGCCATTATCTGGTGCAGTTCGACGGCGGATATTATGAGCCAAACCAGGGTGTGCTCAAGGAATTTGATCAGACGAAGATGGTAGGCTATCTGGAGATCATTGCACCATAAAGAATAGAGAATAGTGAGCTGCGAAATGAAAGCAGAAGAAAGCACTCAATGCCTTAATCGGTATCGGGTGCTTTATTAAGTTCTTTTGTTCAATAGACTGTAAAGAAAAAATACTTGACACCCGCTCAAACCTATAGTAGAATGCATAAGTCGGGTGTGTTGCCGCATGTCTGGCAGGGGTTAGTGATATGGAAAAGATCGTGGAACAGGGATTGTTGTATGATTTCTATGGAGAGCTGTTGACGAAGCATCAGCGGCAGATTTATGAGAGAATCGTATACGATAATCTGTCACTTGGAGAAATCGCACAGGAAGAGGGCGTCAGCAGACAGGCAGTGCATGACATGGTAAAGCGCTGTGACAAGATTCTGCAGGGGTATGAAGAGAAACTTAAGCTGATCGCCAGATTCGAGAGCGTGAAGAGGAAGATTGCCTGCATCAGCCGGTTGTCTAAGCAGCTGGAAGATGCTGAGGCGTCAGACGAAGAGCAGTATCGTCTGTACGGTGCCAGGATCAAGGAGCTGTCGCATGAGATCCTGCAGGAGTTGTGATACAGGTTAATAAGAGTTGAAAGGCATGGAATCCTATGGCGTTTGAAAGTTTAACCGATAAACTGCAGAATGTGTTCAAGAACCTGAGGAGTAAGGGACGTCTCACGGAAGCAGATGTCAGGACGGCTCTGAAAGAGGTGAAAATGGCGCTGCTAGAGGCGGACGTCAACTTCAAGGTGGTAAAGCAGTTCGTCAAATCGGTGGAAGAGAGAGCCATCGGCGCGGATGTTTTAAATGGACTGAATCCCGGCCAGATGGTAATCAAGATCGTCAACGAAGAGATGATTTCCCTGATGGGTTCAGAGACTACGGAAATCACGCTGCAACCGGGCAAGTCGATTACGGTCATCATGATGTGTGGTCTGCAAGGTGCCGGTAAGACGACTACCACGGCTAAGATAGCCGGCAAATTGAAGCTGAAAGGCAAGAAGCCGCTGCTCGTAGCCTGCGATGTCTATAGACCGGCAGCGATCAAACAGTTGCAGATCAACGGTGAGAAACAGCAGGTTGAAGTTTTTGCCATGGGAGAGAACCACAAGCCGGTGAATATCGCGAAGGCGGCTGTGGAACATGCCCAGAAGAACGGACATAATGTAGTGATCCTGGATACGGCGGGCCGTCTTCATATTGATGAAGAGATGATGGCGGAACTGCAGGAGATCAAGAGTCATGTGGACGTTCATCAGAGTCTGTTGGTGGTAGATGCCATGACCGGTCAGGATGCGGTCAATGTGGCGAAGGATTTTGACGAGAAGATCGGAATTGACGGGGTGATCCTCTCCAAGATGGACGGTGACTCCAGAGGCGGTGCGGCGCTTTCCATCAAGGCCGTGACAGGTAAGCCGATTCTGTATATCGGTATGGGAGAGAAACTTTCGGACTTAGAGCAGTTCTATCCGGATCGTATGGCCAGCCGGATCCTTGGTATGGGAGATGTGCTGACTCTGATCGAGAAGGTGCAGCAGAATCTGGATATAGACGAAGAGAAAGAGAAGCAGATGGCGGCCCGGATGAAGAAGGGCAAGTTCGACTTCGAGGATTATCTGGAGAGTATGAAGCAGATGCGCAATATGGGCGGTCTGTCCGGTATCCTCAGTATGATGCCGGGAATGGGAAGCAAGATGGGAGAGATCGAGTCCATGGTGGATGAGAGGCAGTTAGCCCGCATGGAGGCGATCGTGCTGAGCATGACGCCGGCGGAACGGCAGAATCCCAAGCTGCTCAATCCCAGCAGAAAGCACAGGATCGCGAGAGGCGCCGGTGTGGATATTGCGATCGTCAATAAATTTATCAAGCAGTTTGAGCAGTCCCAGAAGATGATGAAGCAGCTTCCCGGCATGATGGGCGGCAAGCGAGGCAGGGGCATGTTCGGCGGTATGGGTGGTATGAAATTCCCATTTTAAGGATTGACCGATAGGATATGCAGGCGATTCTTAAGGGTTTCAAATAATATACTAATACTTTTTATAATGGAGGCAAAGAAAATGGCAGTTAAGATCAGATTAAGAAGAATGGGACAGAAGAAACATCCTTTCTACAGAATTGTAGTGGCAGATTCCAGATCTCCGAGAGACGGAAGATGTATCGCTGAAATCGGGACATATGATCCCAATACAGATCCCAGCACCTACAAAGTAGACGAAGAAGCAGCTAAGAAATGGTTAGCAGACGGCGCTCAGCCGACAGAAGTTGTCAGCAGGATTTTCAAGAGCGTAGGCATTACCAAATAGTAGTCCGTTATACAAAACAGCTTTTGGAGGTGGACAATGAAGGAATTGGTTGAAGTGATCGCCAAAGCTCTTGTAGAGAATCCGGATGAAGTAGTTGTTACGGAGAAGGAAGAGGGTAAGAACATTACCGTTGAGCTTCATGTTGCAGCGTCGGATATGGGTAAGGTGATCGGTAAGCAAGGCCGCATCGCGAAGGCGATCCGTTCCGTTGTGAAGGCCGCATCGTCGAAAGACAATAAGAGAGTAGATGTAGAAATTATCTAGCGAACAGCCTCACGGAGCAATCTGTGAGGTTTGTTATATCGTAGGAAAGTGTGCATTTATATTGTGTCAAAAGGATGCTGCGGTGTGCGGATCTTGCGGACAGCAATCCGGAGATTTACAGAAAGGACAGCTATGATATCTGAATTACAGGTCGGCGTTATCACACAGACGCACGGTATCAAGGGAGAAGTCAAGGTATTTCCGACAACGGATGATGCCACCCGTTTTAAGAAGTTAAAAGAAGTGATCATGGATACGGACAGGGAACGCCTGCATATGGAAATAGAAGGCGTCAAATTTTTCAAGCAATATGTGATCGTCAAATTTAAAGGGTATGACTCCATCAATGATGTGGAGAGATATAAGAATGCAAAGCTCTCTGTGACAAGGGATAAGGCGGTACAGCTGAAGAAAGACGAATATTTCGTCGCCGATCTGATCGGTATGCGGGTGGTGACTGAGGAAGGAGAGACCTTTGGCACATTGAAAGATGTGATGGCGACGGGAGCCAACGATGTGTACGTGGTGGAGCGTGATGACGGGAATGAGGCGGAAGCGCTTCTGCCGGCGATCAGAGAGTGCATTAAGAAGATCGATATGGAGACAGGTGTGATCACGGTGCACATCATGGACGGATTGTTGTGATCATACATGCGGGTGAGCACAGATTTTGCGGTTATGAGTTAGAGGCTGAGACTACAGGGCTGTGAATTTACAGGCCGGTAGTTTACAGATGCTGGAAAGGAACGGGTATCTTACTATGATGAATTTCCATATCCTCACGCTTTTTCCGGAGATGGTAATGCAGGGGCTGCATACCAGTATTCTTGGAAGGGCGGTGGAACGGGAATATATTTCCATCGAGGCCGTGAATATCAGAGATTATACATTGGATAAACACGGCAAAGTAGATGATTACACTTACGGTGGCGGCGCAGGGATGCTGATGCAGGCACAGCCGGTCTATGATGCCTGGCGGGCGGTGTCAGAGAGGATCACCGCCCGTGGGGCGACTCCGGGTAGAGTTATATATGTGACGCCTCAAGGGAAGACTTTTCACCAGAAAATGGCACAGGAACTGGCGGTGGAGGAGGACTTGACCTTTCTTTGCGGGCACTACGAAGGCATTGACGAGCGGGTGCTGGAAGAGATCGTAACAGATGAGATCTCCATAGGGGATTATGTGCTCACCGGCGGGGAACTGCCGGCTATGGTAATGATCGATGCCATAGCAAGGTTAGTGCCCGGCGTACTGCACAATACAGATTCTGCGATGACGGAGTCCTTCTGCGACGGATTATTGGAGTATCCTCAGTATTCCAGACCGGAGATCTGGCATGATAAGCGGGTGCCGCCGATATTGCTTTGCGGTGACCACGCCAAAGTGGATGCCTGGCGGTTAGAACAGTCTGTCATAAGGACCAGGGAGCGCAGGCCGGATCTGTACGAGGCGTATTGTAAAAGAAGCCAATCTCTTTAACAAAGTTGTAACAGTTCAGCCCTCATCATTCATAAAAGCGTCTGCTACGCATCCGGCGCCGCCTCGCGGCTCAACTTTTATTTCATTATGAGGCGCTCCGCTCATGAAATGATTCACAGTCAGTGTTTTGTGTGCAAGCACCCACACACAGCCTGCAAATCATTTCATGGCTGAACTGTTATATAAAGTTAAAGTAATACCATAAATTTACTTGCAATCATCTCTATAGTATGCTAAATTATTAATGTTGCGAAAAAGATGGTCCTCTGTTACAGAATGTATTAAGAACATCCAAAGAAATAGGAGGCAGATTATGAACCAGATTATCAAAGAAATCGAAGCAGAACAGTTGAAGGACAAGGTTGATGAGTTTAACGTTGGTGATACCGTTAAGGTATACGGTAAGATCAAGGAAGGTAACCGCGAAAGAATCCAGGTTTTTGAGGGTACTGTATTGAAGAAGCAGGGCGGCAGCAATAGAGCTACCTTCACAGTTAGAAAGATTTCTAACGGCGTTGGTGTTGAGAAGACATGGCCTATGCATTCCCCGAATGTAGAAAGAGTCGAGGTAGTCAGAAGAGGTAAGGTGAGACGTGCGAAGCTGAACTACTTAAGAGACCGTGTCGGCAAGAAAGCTAAAGTGAAAGAACTGGTAAAATAAAGCGGTGACGAGGAAGGCAGCAGGACTGGAATCCATTGATGATAAACAGGATATAAGGTGATAGAACTGGTACTACAAAGAGATTTGTAGTATCAGTTTTTTTATGTTAAAATAAGATTATATTGCGGCCTGCAGCTGCGGTGTATGTAGGAGAAAGGGACGGTCATTGTTATGGGGTTATATCGTATTTTGTTGGTGGATGATGAGGAGGAGGTCCGCAAGGGGATCATCCGCAAGATGGAGTGGGAGAAACTGGGATTTGAGGTAGTGGGAGATGCCGAAAATGGCGAGGAAGCGTTGGAGAAGGTTGAACAGCTGCAGCCGAATGTAGTGATCACGGATATCCGTATGCCATATATGGACGGGCTTGCACTGACGAAAAGGATTCGGGAGAAATATCCTTCGATCAGGATTCTGATCTTCTCGGGATATGATGATTTTGAATATGCGCAGCAAGCGATCAAACTGCATGTAACGGAATATATTCTAAAGCCAGTGAACGTAGAGGAGTTGTCGGAGATCCTTTCCAAGGTCAGAGAGAATCTGGAGGAAGAGATCAAGCAGCGTCGCGATATTGATTCTCTGCGGGAAAGTTATCTCGGGAATCTGCCGATCCTGCGGGAGCTTTTTCTAAACGATCTCGTGCGGGGTGTGGCAGATACAGAATCCATGGTGCCAAAACTTGAGGAGTATGGCATCGATATCCTGGATGCCTGCAGGTGGGGGGCGGCGGTCATCCACGTGGAGCGTACGGAGGCACAGACACTTACCCTGCCTTGGGAATTGATTCCCATTTCTGTGCGTGGACTGGTGGAGGATTCCCTGCGGGGGTATTATCGGTATGCCATCTTCAATTCCACGGATGAGATCACCGTGATCGCAGCCATTGATGAGAACAATACACAGACAGGGTTAAGCAACCTGCTTCATGACATCTGTAAGGAGTGTCGCCGAGTGTTGGAGGTTGCGATTACGATAGGCGTGGGCTATAGTTGTGAGATGCTGTCAGAGATCAGCCATTCCTATCAATCGGCGATGGATGCGCTGGGATATCGGGCTATCGTCGGTACAGGGAAGCCCATCTATATCAATGATGTGGAACCCGTGGGCAAAGGTAAGCTGCAATTTGGCGACAAGGATGAGGAAGAACTGGTGGCGGTCATTAAGTTCGGTACGCCGGAGAAGATTGATAATATGATCCGTAAACTTTTTGCCCGTATGGAGGATGCGAAAGTTCATACCAGACAATATCAGGTGTACATGCTTTCAATCGCCAACTGCATGATCAGGCTTATGCAGCAATATGATCTGGACATTGATGAGATGTTTGACTCCACAGCACAGTATACAGAGGTCTTGGAGGGCATTTGTCATCGGGAGGAATTTGTGGATCGCCTCGCAACGATCGCCTGCCGCATGAATGAAGTTATGAATAGGGAGCGGGACAACACTACGCGCAAAGTCATTCAGGAAGCGAAGGAATATATCAGGGAGCATTTTTCAGAACCGGAGCTGTCTGTAGAGACATTGTGCCGCCACCTGCATATGAGTCCGGCTTATTTTTCCACCGTGTTTAAAAAAGAAACGGGACAGGCCTATGTTAACTATCTGACCGAAGTACGGCTGAAGAAGGCGGTGGAACTTTTAAATGAAACGGATGACAAGACGTATATGATCGCGCAGAAGGTGGGATACCAGGAGCAAAACTATTTCAGCTATGTATTCAAGAAGCGGTATGGCGTGTCACCTACCAAGTACCGCGGGACACAGTCAGAGGTGCAGTAATCAGGTTATGAAAGCCGGAAATGACGAGTAGAGATTTCGTTTTTGCGGAATCATGATATTAGCGTTAGCATTATGAGAGAGGAGCGCCATGGAACAGCAGACGCCGACGGGATCTGGCAAAAAGACCAGCATACGTTATACGATTTTCAGTTATTTTACGATCAGTGCTCTGGCTGTCATTGTCCTGATCGGAGTGACTCTTTATGCACAGATGTCCCAACAGCTCAAAGCTGCTGTACGGGAAGAGAACCAGGCGGTCTTAGGACAGATCAATCGTTCGGTGGATTCCTATCTGCGTACCATCATGAAGCTGTCCGACAGCCTGTATTATGGTGTCATTAAGAATGCTGATCTGGATAAAGAGACGGTAAACAGCCAGATCACACTGTTGTACGACAATAACAAAGACAGTATTGCCAATATCGCTTTATTGTCCAAGGATGGCGAACTTCTGGAGGCAGTGCCGGCTGCGCGCCTGAAGACAGGCATTGACGTAACGAAGGAGCAGTGGTTTGGCAATACGCTCAATAGGACAGACAACCTGCATTTTACCACGCCGCATGTGCAGTATATTTTTGATAATAACGAGAATCAGTACCGGTGGGTCATCACCCTGACCAGAGCAGTGGAGATTACTCACGGCACTTCCACTGAACAGGGGATTCTGCTTTTGGATATCCGTTACAGCAGCTTACAGCAGATTCTGGACAATATTACTCTGGGTAACCAAGGATATCTGTATATGATCAGCAGCAGTGGGGATCTGATCTATCATCCCCGTATGCAGATGATCGAAACAGGACAAATGTCAGAAAATACTGCTATGGCGGCAGACTACCGGGACGGTAGTTTTCGGGAAAGGTATGAGGGAGAATGGCGCGAAGTCAGTGTGAAATCCGTGGGATATACGGGATGGAAATTATTAAGTGTCACACCGGAAAAGGGGTTGCCTTTAAATAACTTGAAGATACAGTTGTTCGGTGTCTTTGTGATCGGGGCGTTTCTGCTGGTACTGGTGTTGACCAACAATTTCATTTCGTCCCGTATCACCACGCCGATTCAGAAACTGGAAAAATCCGTCAATGCGATCGAGGCCGGGGATCTGGATACGGAAGTATATCAGGGAGGATCCTATGAGATCAGGCATCTTGGACGTTCGATCGGTGAGATGGCCAAGCGGATCAAAACGCTGATGGAAGATATCGTTGCGGAGCATGAATCTAAACGTAAAAGTGAGTTCAATATTTTACAGTCCCAGATCAACCCGCATTTTCTCTATAATACACTGGATATCATCGTATGGATGATAGAGAATGAACAGAAGCAGGATGCCGTGCGGATTGTGACGGCGTTGGCAAGGTTCTTCCGGATCAGTCTGAGCAAAGGAAAAAGTATCATCACAGTCAGGGATGAGTTGGAGCATGTACGCAATTACCTGATGATCCAGCAGACAAGATTTAAGAACAAATTTGTATATACGATCGATGCCGAAGATGACGTAATGGAGCTGGTGAGCCTGAAGCTGATGCTGCAGCCGTTAGTTGAGAATGCCATATACCATGGCATGGAATTTATGGATGGAGACGGAGAGATCTGCGTGAAGGTATACCGTGAGGATACGGAGCTGTGGTTTCGGATCAGTGATAACGGGCTTGGAATGACGGAAGAACAGACAAGAAGTCTTCTCGATGAACAGAATCACATATCTTCCAAGCGGGGATCCGGCATTGGCGTCAAAAATGTAAACGAACGGATCAGGCTGTACTTCGGTGAAAGCTATGGCCTAGCAATCTGGTCAGAGCCTGATGAGGGAACAGTCATTACGATCCATCTTCCGGCATTGGCCTATTCGGAGACAACGCAGAAGGAGCGGATATGATAAGCAAAAGTGGAAAAGTGCTGGTAGGCGTATACGTTGTGTGTCTGGTAGTGTTGTTTCTTATGTGCTCAACGGATCTGATCATCCGTGAACCGGAGCGGGAGATCTATCAGATCGCAGTGATCATCGAGGATGTGCGGAGTGACAATTATGGCAATTTTCGTAAGGGAATGGATCAGGCGGCGGCTGAGTTTAACGCGGATATTCAGCTGATCACCCTATATGAAAAATTGGATGCCAAAGAGCAGATAGAGCTGATGGATCGGGAACAACAAGACGGTGCCGACGCATTAATCGTGGTGCCGGTGGAGGAAGAGCAGATATCGGGGAAACAGATGACGATTCCGGTGATCCTGCTGCGTGCCGGTGTGGCAGAAGCGTCCGGTATGGGCAATGTGATCGTTGATCATGAGAAAATGGGAGAACTGCTGGCCCGGAAGATCTTGGAAGAGCAGCCGAAAGAAAAGCCGGTGTATGTGCTGGTAGATTCGGCCGTGCAGAGCGATATGGATCGTCTTTTTCTGAAAGGTGTTGATGCGGTATTTGCAGAAGAAGAGCGCAATGCGCAGCGAATCATGAGACATGAGGAAGACCGATTCTGGATGATGCTGGAGAGGACAGGGATGCATGAACCGGAAGAAGTGGTGATTCTGGCAGAGAATCAGGAAATACTGACAGAAGCAGCAGGCGTCCTGGCTGGCAGTGAAGCTGTTTTTTCTGCTGTCGCCGGTCTATATGGCAGAGGTACCACCATGTCGATCCTCAATTATCTGGATCGTGGGTTGATCAGGGGTATCTGTGTGACGGATGAATTCAGTCTGGGGTATTACAGTGTGCGTGAGGCAGTCCGGGCACTGGAAGGGGCGGGCAGCGTTCCCACAGTGATGGAACCTTATTATATACAAAAGGAGGATCTGCGGGATCCGGCGTTTGAGAAGATGTTATTTCCGATCGAGTGAGGGAATTCACAGTTGTCCTAAGGACGCTCGCTCACTTAGCTCCAAATTGCGGAATGGCCGGTAACATGTATTGACTAGAAGATAAGGAAGGCAGGCACAGAAAAGTGAAAAGAAACAGCAATCTTCAAAGAATCAGGATAAAGAGTGTATGGTGGTCCGGATGGACATTCAGGATCGCAGTACTGTTGTGCATGGCGTGCCTGTTTTTGACCTCCTGTCAGGGAGTGCACAGGGAAGAAGAGAAGACATCGATCCGCATCGGTATCAGCTTGTATCGTGGAGATGATACTTTCATTAATAATATCCGCAGTATCATAGAAGAGAAGGCCAAAGAATATGAGCGGGAAAGCGGCATTAAGGTAACGCTGGATATTCAGGAGGCCAAGAGCAGCCAGAATACTCAGAATAATCAGGTGGAGCGGTTTATCTCCTTAGGATGTGACGTGCTGTGCATCAATCCGGTGGATCGTATGGACACTTCACTGATCATCGATAAGGCGATGACTGCGGGAGTGCCGGTGGTATTCTTTAACCGTCAGCCGGTGGAGGAGGATATGAACCGCTGGGACAAGCTTTATTATGTAGGGGTAGATGCCAAAGAGACGGCGATCCTGCAGGGGCAGATGGTGGTGGATCTGTATCGGAAGCAGCCGGAGGCAGTGGACTTAAATGGAGATGGTGTGGTCAGTTATGTGATGCTGGAAGGAGAAAGCAGCCATCAGGACTCCCTTATCCGCACGGAATGGTCTGTACAGACGCTGAAGAATGGCAGCGTACCCATTGAAAGGATCACGGGAGGCATCGCCAACTGGGAGCGCAGTCAGGCATCGGCGTTGATGGAGCAGTGGCTTTCAGAGTATCCGGATACCATCGAATTGGTGATCAGCAACAACGACGATATGGCGCTGGGAGCCATCGACGCTTTGGAGAGAGCACAGAAAGAGGATGTGAACGTGATCGGCATAGACGGTACTACACCGGGACTGGAGGCTATCGAGAACGGGAAACTGTTGGGTACGGTCTCTTCCAATAAAGAGGTTTATTGCGACGCGATCCTGGAACTGGCTGCCAGTTGTGCACTGGGAGAGGAACTGCCGGAAGAATACCCTTTGACGGATAACACCTATTTCTGGACGCCACAGGAGATATTAATTACAAAAATCAAAGAAAATCCATAACTATTCCAAGAAAATCTTATGGAAAACGAATAAATAATCCAGTACAATAGCCTTGTCAGTAGTCATAATGTGTAAAAGGGAGTGCACATTATGGCATAAGATGATAAAATCGCCTAAAATTGGCAGAATAAAGGAGGATTTGTAACTATGAAATTGAAAAAAGTGCTTGCGATAGCAATGGCATCCATGATGGTATTCGGTCTGACAGCATGTGGCGGCAATGATGCAGCGCCTGCAACGACAGAAGCACCTGCAGAAGAGGCTCCGGCTGAAGAAGAAGCACCTGCAGAAGAGGAGGCTCCGGCCGAAGAAGAAGCAGAGGTAGAAGCTGAGGCAGAAGACGCAGCAGCTGAGGATGCTGACGCAGCAGCGGAAGCAGCAGGCGCAGGCGGCAACATCGGTGTCTGCATCTATAAGTTTGACGACGCATTCATGACCACATACCGTAACGCACTGCAGGAGATCCTGGAGGGCAAGGGTTATACAGTAACATTCATGGATGGTAAGAATGACCAGGCTGAGCAGAACAACCAGATCAACAACTTCATCGCACAGGGCGTTGACGCGCTGATCATCAACCCGGTTATGACATCTGCAGCAGACCAGATCATCGCTACCGTTAAAGACGCAGGCGTACCGACCGTTCTGATCAACCGTGAGCCTACGGCAGAGCAGATGAGCGCATATGACAAGCTGGTTTATGTAGGATGTGACGCACGTCAGTCCGGAACCATGCAGGGTGAGCTGATCCTGGATACCGAGAACAAGGGTGATATCAATGGCGACGGTAAGGTTTCCTACATCATGATCCAGGGTGACCCGGAGAACGTTGATGCACAGTATCGTACAGAGTTCTCTGTAAAGGCACTGACAGACGCTGGTATCGAAGTAGAAGAGCTTGATCTGCAGCGTGGTGACTGGGATCGTAACAAGGGCCAGGAGATTGCACAGAACGACCTTGCTAAATTCGGTGACCAGATCGAAGTTATCTTCTGTAACAATGATGATATGGCAATCGGCGCTCTGCAGGCAATCCAGGCAGCAGGCCGTACAGTAAACGAGGACATCTATCTGGTAGGTGTTGATGCTCTTGACGCTGCTCTTAACGAAGTGGCATCCGGCAACATGACAGGTACAGTTCTGAATGATGCTCAGGGTCAGGCAGAAGGCGCTGTTGCGGCTATGGAAGAGCTGCTTGGCGGTAAGACATATGCGTCTGGCGAGCAGTCCATCTATGTAGACTATGTGAAGGTTACTCCGGATAACGTAGCTGACTTCCAGTAAGCAGAAGCAGTCCACAATAATATGAGAATGTAAATCACTGAGAAGTGCGTGTGCATTTGGCGCATGCACTTCTTTCTGATACATAAAGGGGGTTATCAATTTGTCAGAGTATCGTTTGGAGATGCATAATGTCGTAAAAACATTTCCAGGTGTCAAAGCGCTGAACGGTGCGCAGTTGAATTTGCGGCCGGGTACGGTTCATGCCCTGATGGGCGAGAACGGAGCCGGTAAATCTACCCTGATGAAGTGCATGTTCGGTATCTACCACATGGACGAGGGGGAAGTGATCTATGAAGGAGAAAAAGTGCAGATCAAGGGTCCGCTGGATGCCTTGAACCGCGGTA
Organism: uncultured Lachnospiraceae bacterium; assembly: GCA_947175055.1. Lineage (GTDB taxonomy): Bacteria > Bacillota > Clostridia > Lachnospirales > Lachnospiraceae > UBA3282. The sequence continues at coordinate 37,744 of CAMWLJ010000026.1, forward strand.
TCGCCATGGTACATCAGGAGCTGCAGCCGATTCCGGAAAGAAGTATCGGTGAGAATATCTATGTAGGGCGTTATCCGGTCAGGAAGCTTGGTCCGGTGACCGTGATCGATCATGATAAAATGTATGAAGATGCGGCCAGAGTATTGGAAGAGGTGCATCTGAATTTCGACCCGAAGGCGAAGCTGGGAAGTCTTTCGGTATCACAGATGCAGCTGGTCGAGATCGCGAAGGCAGTATCTGCCGACTGTAAGGTGCTGATCCTGGATGAGCCTACTTCATCCCTGACAGCAGCGGAGGTGGAAGCGCTATTTACCATCATCAATGAGCTGCGCAGCAAGGGCGTGTCCATCGTCTATATCAGCCACAAGATGGATGAAATCCTGCGGATCAGTGATGAAGTTACGATCATGCGTGACGGACAGTATATCGGAACCTGGTCGGCCAAAGATCTGACCACCGATTTCATCATCACCAAGATGGTTGGACGTGAGCTTTCCGAATTGTATCCGACGCGCGAGAATGTGCCCGGTGAAGTGGTCTTTGAGGTGGAAGATTTTACATCCATCAATCCCAAGAGTTTCCGCCATGTGTCATTCCAGCTGAAAAAAGGTGAGATTCTGGGAGTGGCCGGCCTGGTAGGCGCGCAGCGTACGGAGCTGATGGAAGGTCTGTTCGGACTTCGCAGCCATACGGCGGGCAAGATTACTTATAGAGGGCAGGAGATTAAGATCAATCAGCCCAAGGACGCCATTAATAACGGTATCGCTATGCTGACAGAGGATCGTCGTGCTACGGGAATCCTGGGCGTGTTGTCCATTGCAGATAATGTTTCCATTGCATCCTTAAATCAGTATCTGATCGGCGGGTTTATGTTAGATGACGGTAAGATCGAACAGCTTGTTCAGGAGAATGTGGCGAAGCTTTCGATCAAGACACCATCTTCCAAGACACAGATTCAGTCGCTTTCCGGCGGTAACCAGCAGAAAGTGCTGATCAGCCGCTGGCTGGCTAACAGTCCGGATGTCTTCATCATGGACGAACCCACACGCGGTATCGACGTGGGAGCCAAGTATGAGATCTACTGTATCATTGCCGAGATGGCAAAGCAGGGCAAGAGTATCATCATGATTTCTTCCGAGATGAGCGAACTCATTGGTATGTCCGACCGTATCATGGTCATGTGTGACGGCCGTGTGACCGGATTTATCGGCGGTGATGAAGCGAATCAGGAGAATATCATGGCACTTGCAACCCAGTTTGAATAAGGAGGGAGAACACTATCATGGCAAATTCATTCAATGTTAAAAAATTCTTATCCAACAATGCGATCATCATCCTGATCGTGCTGCTGGCTATTTTGACAGGCGCTACAACACAGAACTTTTTTACCATAACCAACTTTAAGAATCTGGTAGTAAACGTATCCCCCAGATTCATCATCGCCTGCGGCGTATCGGGTTGTCTGATCACCAAAGGTACGGATCTTTCCGCAGGTCGTGCGGTAGGTCTGGCGGCGTGTCTGGCAGCTATGCTGCTGCAGAGCGTTGACTATTCGGCACGTATGCTGCCCTGGATGCCGGATATTCCGTGGCCGGTTGCTTTGATCATCGTTATGGTCATCATGGGATGTTTTGGCGGCGTTAACGGCGTTGTGATCTCTGTACTCAAGGTTCCGCCCTTTATCGCGACTCTGGGTATGCAGACCATTATCTACGGTCTCTGTTCCCTGATTACCAATAACCAGCCTATGGGCGGTTACAAGACCAGCTATCTGACTGTTGCCAGCGGATCCCTGGGACCGATCCCTTATCTGATGATCTTCGCGGTAGTGATCGGCGCTTATTTCTGGTTCCTGTATAATAAAACCCGTCATGGTAAGTATATGTATGCCATCGGCGGTAACGAGAATGCAGCACAGGTTGCCGGTGTCAATGTGCGCGGTTCCCTGATCCGTATCTACATTCTGGCAGGCTGCATGTACGCGCTGGCAGGTTTCCTGGTAGGTGCAAAGGCCGGCGGTGCATCTACAGCGACCGGTAACGGCTATGAGCTGGAGGCGATCGCAGCCTGTACCATCGGCGGCGTATCCGCTAACGGTGGTGTGGGACGCGTGGGCGGTATCCTGATCGGCGTACTGGTATTCGAGATTCTGAAGATCTGTCTCCAGTTCCTTGGCGTGGATCCGGCTTATACATACATTGCACAGGGTCTTGTGATCGTGATCGCAGTTGCACTTGACCTGAGAAAATATCTGCAGAAGAAATAATCAGACACAAGAATGCAGAGTTAATGATCATATGGAAAGGAATAGATGATATGGCAGAAGAGCAGAGAAAAGATGGGGAATTGGAGTTGAAGGAACAGCAGACTGATACAGGGGAAGCAGAGGAGAAGAAGTCTTCCGGCGGCAGTGTGTTTGAAGGTATTTATGATCAACTTCCGAATATTTCCATCCGTTCTCTGGACAGATTTATCCTGTTTTGCGTGATCACGTTGGTGGCAGTGATCGTGTTCGGCGTGCTTAGGGCAAATCATATATTCTGATATAAGACAATAATTATTTCTATGAGGGTGGAGATATTTATTAAGCGCAGTGAGGGGGCTTTCCGTAAGGAGAGCCCCCTTGCTTGATTGTGTCACAGACAAAAATAAACCCCCTGCTATGCAGGGGGAGGGCAGATC
>CAMWLJ010000027.1 GCA_947175055.1 uncultured Lachnospiraceae bacterium
AAACCGAAAATTACATATAAAATGATACAGGAGTATGTTGAGAAGAAATATGGGTTTAAAGTACATATTGCGTATATTGCAGAGGTGAAAAGACCTTTGGGATTAACAATGTATAATGCTTCTAATGAGGTGGAAGAATTAAAACATCCGAGGAAACATCCACCGAAAGAAAAATGAGGTTTATTTGCCGTGGGCTGAAGATGTGTGTAGCAGAACTGTGTCAGAAGATGAATTTTTGTTCGGAAAACAGCGAAACAATGGCGTAAAAGGAAACATGAGAGATGTGGCAACACTAAACCAATTGTTTGTACTTGCCAATTTGGAAAGTTATAATGCTGTTTTGATTAGTCAAGGGAAGAACCCAAAAGAGCGAATGGGATTGCTTCGACAGTTAGCAATACAGTAATTACAAACATTGGAAACGGTAAGTTTGCAAAATTTACCGAAATTAGGACTTGATAACCAGTAGAACAAAAAAGTAATTTAAATACCAAAGAGGAGGAAATTTATGTCTTTGACTATGTCATATTTAACATCTGTAAAAATGTAGAAAATATATTTTATTCTATCATAGGTGCAAAAGCACCAGAACGATTTACAACAAAATTCTTAGAAGATTTAGGATTTAAAAGTAGCACGGATAGACTTTTTATTGGAATGCTAAAAGCATTGGTTTTTTTTGATGAAAGAGGTCAGCCAACTTAGAGATATTATGAATTTTTGGATCAGTCACAATCAAAGAGAATTGTTACAATGGGGATGGAAGAGGCATATGAAGATCTTTTTAATTTTAATAGAAATGCACAGAATATGTCAAATGATGATGTGAAAAATAAATTAAAAACACTTACTCAAGATCAAAAAAGTGATAGAGTTATAGAGCAAATGGCAATGACCTTTCGTTCTCTTTGCAGCTATGCGGATTGGTCTATTCATGAGGAACAGAGGATTGATACAAATAATATTAAGGAAAATATAAATTATGAGGAGAATACGTCAATGAAAGTTAGCGATATCAGTAAAGCTGAAAAGCTAAATGATTCAAGGATGAATTTGCATTATATGGGGCTAGGCCGGTAGAAGGAAGCACTGAAAGAGCCCCTGAAAGGGGCAGAGCAGGAAATATTACTTTCTGCTCTTCTTGTGGTGACGGAGTCTCAGGTAATCACAGACTGCATCGTGTGCGCTATTGATCTCCTGACGGCCTCTGCTCGGCTTTAAACCGATGCTGATGCAAATCTCATCAATCTCCTTGTCCTGCAGGCTGAGACGGATAATCTGGGCATAGCGGGGATTGGTCTTGTCAAAATGCGTGAGCATTCTGATCTGGATTTCATCCTGGGTAGGCTCTGGACAGAGCTTGTTAATGACCTGGTCCTCGACAGAAGGCTGACTAGTATCCTCGATATCAAACTCTTTGTTTTCGTACTCGTAGTTCAGGGAGAGGATATCGACACGGTTCGGATTGGAGCGCTCATACATGCCCTTTTTCAGACAGCCGATGCAGCGGTTTTTTGCATTGGAACAGATGATGTCTGTGCCAGCAGGATTCTGTCCGAGAATGCAGCGGCCTTCGTGTCTGGTGAGGAGTTCCTTGTTAATATCCTTCCAGAAATCCAGCATGTAATCTGCGAAGCAGGCCTCATCAATGGACATAAAGCCAAGCTCAAACTTGAACTCTCCGAGCGTCATGGTGGTGAAATTATCTGCAATGTAATCACAGGATCTTAACTCCATCTGATCTTTCCGGAAAGGTACCAGGACCTTTCCGGCTTCAACGGGCTGGTCATTGAAGCTTTTTCTGTTGTCGTACTTGTGCGTGTTTGAAAAATCTGTTTTTCTTGGCATAAGATTTCCTCCTTTGATTGCCGGTTATTTGCTTTAGTGAGGAAATCAGTAAGAAAAATACCCTTATGATATCCTCACAAGAGCTATCCAATCGTTCTGTAGGTTGGCTGTTATGGTTCTTCTGCTTCTTAAGGTTCGGGATTTGAAAAAGAAGAAAAATGCACGAGACTTATAATCAAATTGATGTAAAAAGGCCTCTGTGCTATAATGGGGTTTAGTAGGGGTTGTTGGGAATCAATCAGAGTTACTAAACGGACTATAAATGACGTTTTTTAGAGTAAATAGGAGGCAATCATTGACACATAATGAGTATCCAAGACTCTGCGGCGGCACTTTCTTTACACTGATTCTGCAGGATCTAAAGCAGCGTGTAGGTGCAAGGGAACATTACAAGGGTGAGAGCGATGGACTTTCGGATCCGGATGTTTTGATAGGTCTGATTGAAGTGATCAATTCGGACTATGCTCGGCCGCATAAATCAATAAAGACAAAAGTGAATGATTTTAAGTCTTGTGGTCTCTCAAAGGGAGAGTATCTGCCGTTTGGCAAGACTGCAGAAATAGAAGAGTTTGATAAAAGGGTGAGAACGGACTATGCATCTGTACTGGCAGATATGGCAGCCTTCGTAGAAAACTTCCTGGAAGTGGGAACGGCTCCGAAGAAGGATTACAGGCTGGTAAAGGCACTGATGGATCTCATTAAGCAGGATGACAGCATCGGAAAGAGTAACGACGATGAGTTCTTCGTAACACCGGACGGTCAGGCAAGTACCAGATGTCAGCTGATTCAGATGGATAAAGTTAATCTTCCGTCATTTCTGCTCGGTGTATGGCATTTTTGCTGTGTGCATCGAAAGAATAATAAGGTCGGCGAGAACACTTATAATTTATGGTGCCCGGCGAATGGAGGTGGTCCCAGAGAGTACCAGGCTGATATGGGAAAGGACTGGGAGATGGAGATTTCTTTCTATGATGTAGAAAATATAGGTAAAGAACAGGATGCGGACGAAAGAGCAGAAGTCATTGATCATCCGAAGCCGGAAGATAACACATACAGAATTCCGGGAGAACCGCAGCTTGGTCAGTTCCTGGCAAATCCGAAGACAAATGTCCATTACGGCACCGGAGATATCTACAGCGATATTGAAACACTGACGATTAACAAGAATTATTACGGAGGCAAGGGTGAGTAACGAGGTACAGATTAAACAGAATGCAGAGGTAATGGCAGCAAATGGGGTTCCTCAGAATGTTCATACCGGCAGCGGTGATATATACAGCAATATCGGGAGCGTGACAGTAAACCACATTACCACGTACCCGGGGACGCAGCAGTATTATCCTGAGGAGATAAATTTTGATTATTACAATTTGTTTGTAGTGGAGAAACAGCCATTTACAGGAATGCTGGCGATACCGAAAGACCTGGCTCTGAAGGAGAGTATAGCAGATGTAGTTCGAGAGAAGTTCGGCAGATTCGGAAAAGAAGAACGTGAAGAGATCATGAAACTGCCCACTCTGGTTGCCACAAGAAATCATAATGGCCGGACAACAGATGAGCATCATATCATGATGTATGGCTTTGTGAAGAAATTAAGCATTCAGGGAGAACTCCTGACGGTGCAGTATTCCATGAATTATCAGCTGGGCCAGCAGCAGATGAACGAGATCGAGGATGCTCTGCAGCTGGAACATGCGCCGGATAGCAATGAGCTGGACAGGGTGCACTACACCATCAAAAAAGTTAATTTGCGAAAAGTAATCGGAGTATAGACACTGTTTTGTTGACTGAGATAACGGAGGAAACAATGAGCGCAGAATACGAAGCAATGGAAGTAGAAAAATGGGTAAACCTGGAAGATATAGCAGATTGCCTAAGTGTGAGTGCGGATACCGTGCGCACCTGGGTGAAAAACGGAAAGCTTCCATACTACCGTGCCGGAAAGCGATATAAATTTAAAATTTCAGAAGTGGATGAGTGGCTGAAAGCCGGCAAGATAACAGAATAGGGAGGCGTGACGATTTATGGAAAAGAGAAGGTCCGTAATCAGCAAGATTTCTTTAAATACAGCAACTTTTAGTCAGGAGTCCGTGACTCCGACTTATATCAATCTGTTCTTTGGAAGAAACGGTGCGGGAAAATCTTCCATTGCAAGGGCGATCAATGCCAGAGAAGGTCTCGAATGGAAGGCCGGAGAATCTGAGGCAGACTATGATGTGCTGGTGTATAACCAGGACTTCATTGATAACAACTTCGCATCCTACGATAGTCTGCAGGGCGTGTTTACCGTCAATCAGGTAAACATTGAGATCCAGAAGAAGATAGATGCGCTGATTACTGAGAGGCAGGGACTTGCGGAGGAGCTGACCGGTCTGATTGAAACCGGTAATAAGAAAAAGGAATTGGAACAAAACCTGCTTACACAGCTGCAGGATGAATGCTGGAAGAAGACAGCGCAGGTCAGAGAGGATTTTGACGCAACACAGACCGGAAAGAAAAGGAAAAACAGTTTCACGGAAAAGATTCTTACTATTACTCCGGTTGCGCATGATCTGAAGAAACTGAAGGAGCTTTATGATGTTGCATATGACGCAAAGGCCCAGGTCTATAGCTCTTTACAGAAGTCTACAGATGTGACAGGCAGATATGATCTGTCCGGAGCGGATTTGATGGGCAAATCCATCATCAGCAGCAGTAATACACAATTCGCTGTGTTTATGAAGGCTCTGAACGCAATGGATTGGGTTAAGAATGGTCATGCTCACTATGTAAAGGGAGCAGACGGCAAGTGTCCATTCTGTCAGCAGAAGCTGCCGGATACTTTCGAAACAGATATTGCATCCTGCTTTGATGAGCAGTACCAGAATGATCAGAATGCTCTGGTAGAATTCCAGTCATCATATAAGAACTGGACTCAGGATGTTCTTGATATCTATCTGGCAAATCAGTCCTGCGCTTTTGCAAAGCTGGATCTGACAACATACAAGGAAAAGGTCAGCAGACTGCAGACAACGGTTACGGCTAATTTGACGCAGATAGATCGTAAGCTTGAGAAGCTGGCTTTGGAAATCATACTTGAAGATATATCGACGCTGATCGCTGACATTGATGCTCTGATCGATGGCTTTAACCAGCAGATCAAGGACAATAATGATGTCGTAAATTCCAAGAAGACCAAGAAAAAGGAATGCGAAGATGCGGTATGGGAGCATCTGGCCTCTATGCTGACAGCGGAGATTACGGATTATAACAACGCTGTTGCCAAGAGCACTAAGGAACGCAATGCTCTGGGAACTGAGTATAAAAAGAAAAAGGAACGCCAGGGGAAGATTCAGACAGAAATCAATACACTGAGAAATCAGACCATTAATACAAGCGCGGCAATTGATGGCATCAATAAGCTGCTGAAGGATTCCGGCTTCCAGGGTTTCAGCCTCAGAGAAAAAGCAAGTATGCCGGATACTTATGAGGTGGTCAGAGAGAATGGGGAAGTAGCGGAAAAACTCAGTGAAGGCGAGAAGAACTTCATTGCATTCCTGTATTTCTATTTCCTTGTAAAGGGCAGTGGACAGGCCGGTGCAGGATTTTTCCTGGCGGTTGATGGAACTGAAAAGACTGTTGAAAGTCTGGCAGATAACAGAGAGAAGATTGTCGTTATCGATGATCCGGTTTCCAGTATGGATAGCAATACGCTGTTTATCGTCAGCTCTCTGGTGCATGAGATGATTGAGGTCTGCAATAATAATGTGGATTATGCGCACAGAGTTATGGACGGAACTTATATCAAGCAGATATTTATCCTGACACATAATGCTTATTTCCACAGAGAGATCAGCTATAACCTGGTGGCAAGATATGAGAGCGCTTCCTTCTTCATGATTCGCAAGAGCGACAACGTATCTATGGTAGAGGAGTGCATCAATGAGGCTAAGAGTGAACTGGATGATCCGTCCAACAGAAACCCGGTGCAGAACTCTTACGCGGCTCTCTGGGAAGAGTACAGAGCGCTCAATTCTACAATACCGTTGCTGAATGTTATCCGCAGAATCCTGGATTACTATTTCATCCAGCTGTGCGGCTATCAGGAAACGAATGTGCGTAATACCATTCTGGATGATCACAAGGATGAGTTTGTAGATGAGGATGCAAACGGACGTAAGGATTACACAAAGCTGCACCTGGCAACGGCTATGCTTTCCTATATCGGCTGTGCAGAAGGCTTTGTGGATGGCTTCAACCTGGTTGAGGACTGCAGTGATGCGGAACAGTACAAGAGGGTACTGGAGATGATCTTTGATAAGCTTGGACAGAAGCAGCACTACGATATGATGACAGCGAAGAAGAATTAAACGAGTCCGGATTATGGGATACGTATGCTACACCGACGGCGGTATAAGGAGGCCTATAGGATGATTAATCATGAAAAATTGTCAGCAGTCATTGCTGCATATAAGGAATACTTTCCAGAGCATTGGCAGGATGAAATGTATAAGTGGGAGGCAATCCAGCATTTCCAGAAGCATTGGGATATCAATGCAGAAAATTTCCTGGATATGTTTGTGGTGGCAACAGACAAGACCTTTAATCTGCTGGCGAACATGAATAATTATCCGAGAAGCATGATCAAGGCGTTTGCGACTGCGGATGCTGAAGCTGTCAGGGGTATGTTCATCAATCTATATGATGAATCAAAGAACCTGGCAGAGCGTATTGAGCAGTTCCAGGTATCCTCTGATGAGATGCGCCTGAAATACGATGATGGTACCTGGAGACAGCATTATCAGGGGGAAAATGCTATCACTACATATCTGTGGCTGAGATATCCGGACAAGTATTATATCTACAAATACTCCGAGATCAGGGCATTTGCAAAGGCTATTGAAAGCGATTTTGTGCCGAAAAAGGGCGGATCGACCTTTAATGTGGAAGGTGGTCTGAAGCTTTACAATGAGGTCCGAGAGATCATTACGCAGGATGCAGAGATGGATCAGCTGCTGAAAGGTGCGCTGAAGGACAGCTGCTATCCGGATCCGGAAAAGACCACCATGACCACCGATGTTGGTTTCTTTGTCAGCAGATTCTATGGTCAGAAGGCTGAGAAGGAAGAGGTGACATGGTTCCCGGCAGATTATTCTCCGAACTTAGCAGTGGAGGATTGGAAGAAGCTGCTGCAGGATAAGGATATATTTACAGAAGGCAGTCTGCAGATCATGAAGCGATTCCTGGATTACGGCGGGGAGGCAACCTGCAAGCAGCTATCAGTGAAGTATGGTGAATCAAATAATTTCTATAATTCCGGTTCATCATATTTGGCAAAGAGAATTCATGAGAAAACAGGTTGTCCGCTCCTGGATCGTGATAATGAAAACTCCAGATACTGGACGGTGCTTTATCTGGGGCATAGCGCGGATAAGGAAGTAGACGGCAGTTATGTATGGAAGCTTAGAGATGAGCTGAGAGAGGCTCTCAGCCAGACGGATCTGTCCGCTGTTTCTCTTTATGCTAAGCCTGAAGGGTCAACAGAGGGCAAAGGCGGTAAATATTGGTGGCTGAATGCGAATCCGAAGATTTGGAGCTTTGCAAACCTGGATATCGGTGATGAACAGACCTATACGCTTTACAATGAGAATGGTAATAAGCGCAGGATTTTCCAGAACTTCCTGGATGCAAAGGCTGGTGATATGGTTATCGGTTATGAGTCATATCCGGTAAAGCAGATTGTTGCGATTGCGCAGATTGCCAGGGAGAACGATGGCGAGAATCTGTATTTCAAGAAGGTTGAAGGTCTGGCGGTTCCTATTGATTATCTGACATTGAAGGATTGCTCAGAACTGGCACATATGGAGTATTTCGTGAATCCTCAGGGAAGCCTCTTTAAGCTGACCAGGGGAGAGTTTGATTTCATCATGGACATTATCCGCGAGAATAATGGAAGCAGAAGTCAGAAGGATGCTCCGGATCCGTACACAAAAGAGGAGTTTCTTAAGGAAGTCTACATGACAGAAGAGCGTTATGATACATTGGTTGCGCTTCTGAAGAATAAGAAAAATCTGATTCTGCAGGGAGCTCCGGGTGTGGGCAAGACTTTTGCGGCCAAGAGACTGGCTTACTCAATGATGGGAGAGATGGATGAATCGAGAATCGAGTTTATTCAGTTCCACCAGAATTATTCTTACGAAGATTTTATCATGGGATATAAGCCGCAGGAAGAGGGCTTCAAGCTGACGAACGGTATCTTTCATCAGTTCTGTATGAATGCCGCAAACCATCCGGATAAGGATTATTTCTTTATCATCGATGAGATCAACCGTGGAAATATGAGCAAGATCTTCGGAGAGCTGCTGATGCTGATTGAGAAAGATTACAGAGGAACAAAGGCTACACTGGCCTACAGCGGCACGCCGTTCTCAGTTCCGAAGAATCTGTATATTATCGGTATGATGAACACAGCGGACCGAAGCCTGGCGATGATTGATTATGCTTTGCGCAGACGTTTCAGCTTCTTTGAGATGGAGCCGGGCTTTAATTCCGATGGTTTTAAGGCTTATCAGGAATCATTACAGAATGAGACCTTTAATGCCCTGATTGAGCAGGTGATTGATCTTAACAGAGAGATTAAGATAGATGATTCCCTAGGTGAAGGCTTCCGAATCGGCCACAGCTATTTCTGCGGTCAGGAAAGCTGCACTGAGGAGTGGATGAAGTCTGTTGTTTATTACGATATTATCCCGATGCTGCAGGAATACTGGTTTGATGATAAGCAGAAGGTGCAGCGCTGGGAAAACAATCTGAGTGGTGTGTTCAATGATTAATGATAAGGGTATTTTTATAAAAAATATCTATTACATGCTGGCTTATGCATTTCAGGTGCTCAGGCAGAAGAGTTATGAAGACATCGCTTCAGAAGAATTCGATGATGTGCAGAATCTGTTTGCCGCCATTCTTTCCAGAGGCATTGCGCAGCAGTTAAAGCAGGGGCTTCATCGGGAGTATATTACCAGGAATGAGGATCTGCCAGTGATGCGCGGCAAGCTGGATATTCATGGAACCATCAAGAATCAGATCCAGCGGAAGAAGATTCTGTCGTGTGAATATGATGAGCTGTCTGCAGACAATATCTTTAATCAGATTTTGAAGACGACGGTGAACATTCTGGTCAGAGATTCTTCTGTGAAGGCAGAGCACAAGGCTGATCTGAAGAAGGTGATTCTGTTCTTTGATGAGGTTAGCGTTATTGATCCATTCGGGATCCGGTGGGATATGCTCGGGTACCAACGGAATAATAAGAATTATGAGATGCTCATGAATATCTGTTATTTCGTGTTGGACGGCATGCTTCAGACGACAGAAAAGGGCAATTACAGGATGGTGCAGTTCTCGGATGAGCACATGCACCGGCTGTATGAAAAGTTTGTCCTTGAGTATTTCAAGAAACATCATTCTTACCTGACTGAGGCCAGGGCTGCGCAGGTGAAATGGGATTTGGCTCCGAATACGGAGGAGAGCATGATTCGCTTCCTGCCGATTATGCAGACGGATATCTTCCTGAGATTGAATGAGAAGGCGTTGATAATAGATACGAAATATTATGGCAAGACAATGCAGATGCAGTATGACAAGGCCACGTTGCATTCCGGCAATGTCTATCAGATTTTTACGTATGTGAAGAACCAGGATGCGGCCAGCACCGGTAATGTGTCGGGTATGCTCCTGTATGCAAAGACGGATGAGGTAATCACACCGGACTGTAGCTTTGTGATGGGCGGGAACCGGATCAGCGTGAAGACGCTGGATCTGAATAAGGCGTTTTCGCTGATTGCGGCGCAGCTGGATAAGATTGCGGAAGATCATTTTGGGAAAAGGGTATAGTTAAAATGGATGAGGCATTAGATAAGCTTAAACTGATCGAGGATGAGTTCGATCTGGAAAATCTTGCAGATTTTTCTGCAGGAGAAATTGCTGTGTCTAATATTCTTGAAAATGCATCATCCGAAGGCGTGGCTACACAGTTAGGAAGCCAGACAAACAGCCTTCAATTTGCTATAGATAATTATGCTCAGGCGTTAAACTAGTTAGCTATTGTGAAATCTACTGGATTGCCGGTAAGAACTCCAACAGCACGGTATAAGGGTTTGGCAAAATGTATATCATATTAATTTTGTTAAGTTCGTCCAATTTGCATCATAACCCATTATGGACATGATATCTGTGGCTGAAATGGTATGTAGCTGTTTTTGAAGTTTGCCAAAAGCAGTTCTCATAGATGAGATAAAATCATTTAAGTCAGATTTGCTTAGTAATAGCGCGAACATTATAGCTATGGCATATGCATCGTTAGTTCCATAAGTATAGGAGCCGTCTACGGCACGTACAATTCCTAAAACGGAGAAATTCTTGATACTTTTTGTATGAATTCTTTCTTTGAATTTAATATCAAAGAATCGTTCATCATGAGCACATTTATTACGGGCAAGTGCAAGCATATGCATAAATTTGGCGAGTTCATCGGGATGTAGATTAAATTGTTTAGCAACGGTTGTTTTATCTGCAGACTTCATGTTTTTGTAGAAATGTTCAATTTTACCAAAGGTAAGTACGTTGACAAGGACCCACAGAGGAATGTATCCATGTTCAGTCATGTAATGGGTTACTACTTGATGATGTTTACTCATTTGGCGAGCAATTTCCTGTTGGATATCTCCTATAAGCTTAATTGAGGAAGATATATTTCGCTCAGTGGAGTTATTAAAATTCTCTATTTTGAGATAGTTATCATGACCATATTTAACTGAAAATTCATGGGCAATTACCGTTTTAAAAGCGTTTTCTAGTTTAAGAAGGTATTTCAAATATATGTTCCGAAGCTCTCTATCAAAGTTATACAAAGCATAAACTTCGGCAAATGTAGTGCCCTTTTTATAAACTTCATCTGCGGTAGCAGTAGCTTTAGAAGCAAGAAACAATTCCTTATATCCGTTGATGACATTGTAATAGTTTTCGCGTTCAAGTATGCGCATTACACGTGAACCCTGGGATCCAGTTTTGATCATCATGCCTCTTGAACGCAGGATATTTAGTTGTTGCCGATACGATCTGTATGATTTATCTGCCATGGTACCTCCTGTGTATAAAAAGCCCCCGGGCCCGAAGGACACCGGAGGACAAACTGGCAATCTCTTGTATAAGTATTATACCACACATGGGCAAAATGTCAATGACATGCTGATTTGGTGCGGATAAATACTGAACAAGTATATACCATATTATAGTTTATTGCAAGTAAAAAGAGATTATGAATGAGAATTTCCCCCAATTTTCCCAATTTCTTCAAAGTTACGATTTTAGTCTGCGACTACCTTGTATTCATGCGGATAATAATTTTGTAGTTCTTCTATAGCGGTTTCTTTTCCCGCATACGTCTTAAACCAGTTTTCATAGTTTGGGTTATTCCAAACAGTGCCATCTTCAAAATCAACTTGTTTCAAGCAAAGCAAAGAGTAGGCAACCTGATTGGCTTCGCCGTTGCCAACTTTCGGAAGGTCTTTCATTATCTCACCGTCATAAAGAGACCAGCCGCCGCGGTATTCCTCTGTTTGACCGGATGAAATTTTCGTCTTTGTCCGAACGATATTTTCAAAGCTGCTTTCCGCATTGCTGTCAAGGAAATTCCAATGTAGCTTTAGTGGGGAACCACTTTCGTTATATGCCAACATACAATACTGGGTTTCTATGATCGTATTATCGGTATTGTTTGTAAGTATATCGTGGATATAAGGTGCTCCGTCTTCGTAGTGGAGGATATTAGCGGTTTCATGGATAATAGTCATGGCTTTTTTATCTGCAGCAGGACCATTTGTGCTCGTGTCCAGGGCGTTGACCGCAGGTGCATCGCCAGTTTTATTGTCAGCTGCAACTATTGCAGAGGTAGCGAACAAACTGACAGTGACCAATATGACAAGACCAGCCGATAAAAGAGTAGCGGTAGTCGTTCGTTTTGTGCGCATAATAGCGGTGATCCTTTCTTCGACAGCATTTTTGTTGAAATGATTACAAAGTGTTGACAGCCCGCTTTTCTTTGCTTCCATACTGATGAGCATTAGCGAATAGACAGATTTTGCTTTATCACCGGATCGTCTTATAACACTTTCGTCACAGGCCAGTTCAATATCACGATTGAATAGAATGTACATTGTCCAGACAAAAGGATTGAACCAATGAATACAAAGGGCATATGTAGCGATCAGTTTTGTAACGGTATCATAACGGCAAATATGAACATATTCATGTGAGAGAATATATCGTAGCTGTTCTATATTCTTCCAGTCCGTTTCCTTTGGCATTAATATAACAGGTTTTAAAATACCGTATGTTAACGGGGTGGAAATTCTAGCTGATTGCCTGATCGAAATTCGTCTTTTATGCGGGTGCTCTTTTATCCATTGTTCTATATAGGGGTTATTGACTGGTAAAGCCGTCCGAAACTCAATCCTGCAACGAAGATATGATATCGTGAAAAAGGCGGTAAAAAGGATTGCTCCGACACACCAGACAACAGGCCAGATGGAACTAGGCGTAATAGTTGTTGTCAGACGTTCCGTGTCTTGCATCATGGCAAAATGCTCTCGTGACAGGGCAGAAGCAATTGTGTCCGTTTTTGCTCCGGAAAGTGCGGGCGTGGATATGCGGTTGTCAATGATCGTATATATACTAAACGCAGATGGAATAGTAAATGGGATGATCAGTCTTAAGAGCACCATTTCCCATAATATAACAAACGTTTTTTTAGGCAGACTATTTATTGCTATCGTCCGGATCATCATGACCGCAATAATAAAAACAGCCCCTGAAAAACTCATTTCCAGTAAAGTCATATGGATTTTCCTTTCTCCCAATTTCTTTTGGGTTAGTCATCGCATTTCAAATCTGCAACAATTTGTTTCAGTCTTTCAATCTCTTCCGCAGAAAGCTTTGTCCTGCTCAGCAGAGCGGCGAACAGTTTATCCGCAGAACCATCATAGATCTTGTTGATCAGTGCGTTCGTTTCGGCTTCCTGCACGTCTTCTTTGGGAATAAGCGCATGACACATGAAATTAGGTTCAGAACGTTCAATAGCCTTCTTCTTTATACAACGTTTAATGAGCGTATAAGTAGTGTTTTTATTCCAGCCCAATTCTTTCGTAAGAATATCTGCAACATGTTTTGCCTGTACATCGCCCTCTTTCCAAAGAATATCCATGACTTTTAATTCAGAGTCGAAAAGCTTTACGGTCTTTTTATCCATGTAATAGGCGCTCCTTTCGTATAAGACTGCAGTAGTCCTTTGTACATATACTACTACAGTCTTACAAAAATGTCAATAGACAAAGGTGAGTCTTATGAGACAAAGAGCGAGAGGGATGTGAACAGGACGTGAACAGCAAAAGAAGTCTGTAAAATCCGGGAACATTTTGCTATAATGTATTAAGATGTCAGACTTGGGGAAGAAGTGAAGAGCGTTATGCGGAGGTAGACTTATGTCAGATGTTTATTATACAGGGAATGGAATATATGATTACCTTACCAATAGTGCAAACAAGGATGATTTCTTCTGGACAAGCGGTCACTTATGGCTGCTGGTGTATGGGGATGATCTTGGGCCTAAAGTGCTGACAGTTGCCTCCGAAAACAGGCTCGATGCCAACACAACGGCTGAAGAAAGGGCGGCAGCGCACGTGGCCTGTCAGATCACACAGGGGACAAACATCCCTGTTAATTTTGTCCGTTTTGGTCCTGATAAGCATGTAGAAACGGTCCGGTATTGTGAACCCGGCATGAAATGTATACCGGAGATCACTTCGGAAGAACTGAAGAATAGATTTGCACGGTACGGACTGAAAATGAATGATATAATGACGCATAAGTCTATCAATGACAGAAGTTCAAGCCCATTTCATGACTGGCAAAGAAAGAACATGGGAGATTCTGTCGTAGTTGCCGATATCGATCTGGTAAGGTACAGGAACAGCGTGCCGGTTGAGATCATTGAGTTAAAACGGTCTTATATAGAGCTGGAAAGATGGGAGCCGTATCGGCAGGACTATAAGAATTTTATTCTGCTCTCAAAATTGTCTCACGCGAGGGGACTTCAATTTTACATAGTATATAACAAGCGGGTCAAGACGCCGTTCTTTGATGATGTTTCAAGACTAAAGATCTTTGAATTCGATGACCGGTTGCAGCAACCTTGCCGAATGGCAGGTTACAGGACGATAGGACAGTTTGCAGAGAGCACGGCAGGGGAGCGGAGCAGAATCTGAAATTCTGCTCGCGTCCTCAGCGCAAAGCGCTTCAGAATGGAAGAAAAATGGATAAAATGAGAATGGAATCTATGGATATGGTTTCCCATAATGTAGCAAGGTTAGGGGAAATTTTCCCGAATTGTATTACAGAAGGTGTTGACAGGAATGGGAACAGAAGGCTGTCAGTCAATCTGGATGTGCTTAGACAGATGCTTTCAGAAGATATTCTGGAAGGGGAGGAAGCATATGAGTTTACCTGGGTCGGCAAGAAAGCGTCGATAGTCGAGGCGAACAGACCGATCAGGAAAACATTAAGACCGGATATTGCGGAAAGTAAGCACTGGGATACAACAGAAAATCTGTATATCGAGGGGGATAACCTCGATGCGCTCAAATTGCTGCAGGAGAGCTACTTGAATGCGGTAAAGCTGATCTATATAGATCCGCCTTACAATACCGGGCATGATTTTGTCTATCCCGATTCTTTTATTATGGATAATGAGGAATATGCAAACGGTACGGGCTATTTTGACGCGGACGGAAATGTCAATTTCAGCAGGGAAAACAGTGAGACCGCCGGAAAGTATCATTCTGACTGGTGTTCTATGATATATGCAAGACTGATGTTGGCCCGCAGTCTTTTGACGGATGACGGCGTTATCCTGATCAATATGGATGAGAATGAGATCAGCAACCTGCAGAAGATATGTACAGAAGTTTTCGGTGAGGCCAATGATCTCGGCACTATAGTATGGGACAAGCGGAATCCTAAGGGAGACGCGCGCGGAGTTTCGTATCAGCATGAGTATATTGTCGCGTATGCCAAAAGGAGGGCCGTGTTTACCGAAAAGTGCAAAATGCAAAGACCAAAGAAGAATGCTGAGACTATTCTCAAGAAAGCGGCGCAGCTGTTTTCCGGGGTAGGGGATACGTATTCTCTGGAAGACGCGAACAACGAGTTTTCGTCCTGGATCCGAATGCAAAACGATTTTAGTGGGGGAGAAAGAGCCTACAATAAGATCGACGAGAACGGAGATGTCTATCGTCCGGTATCGATGGCCTGGCCAAATAAGAAGAAGGCGCCGGAGGACTATTTTGTGCCGCTGATCCATCCGGTCACGGGAAAAGCTTGTCCGGTTCCGGATAGAGGATGGAGAAATCCGTCAGCCACCATGAGAAAGATGATGGAGGAGGGAAGGATCCTCTTCGGAAAAGACGAGACTACGATCCCGAACAGCAAATACCTGCTGAAGGATAACATGTATGAAAATATACCGTCCCTGTTGTATTTCGGCGGGAGTGATACGGAGATGCTCGCACAGATGAATATTCCGTTCGATACTCCGAAGGTGGTGAGCATATGCAAGGAACAGATCAAATCTTTTACTGGTGATAACGATATTGTAATGGATTTCTTCTCCGGATCGGCAACGACTGCACATGCGACAATGCAGGCAAATGCAGAAGACGGGGCGGCCCGGAGATTCATTATGGTGCAGGTGCCGGAGCGTATCGCCGAGAACTCAGAGGCATACCGCCGGGGCTACAGAGATATCTGTCAGATCGGAAAAGACAGGATCAGGCGTGCAGGGGAGAAGATAGATGCAGAGACGAACGCAGATATTGACTATGGGTTCCGTGTCCTGAAAGTGGACGAGAGCAATATGAACGATGTTTATTATGCCGCAGGAGATTACACGCAGGACTTACTTTCTATGCTGGAGTCAAATATCAAGAGCGATCGTACCGATTTGGATCTCTTGTTTGGCTGTCTTCTTGAGTGGGGCCTGCCGCTGTCATTGCCTTACACATCGGAGAAGATGGAGGGATGTACCGTGCATACATATAATCATGGAGATCTGATCGCCTGTTTCGATGAGGACATACCGGATCTGGTAATAAGAACGGTTGCGAAGCGGCAGCCGCGCCGTGTCGTCTTTCGGGATGCCGGGTTTAAGGGCGATCCGTCGAAGATAAATGTGGGGGAAGTATTTAAGATGCTTGCGCCTGATACGCGGGTGAAAGTGATCTAGGGGAGCGGCCGAATGAGAATACAATATAAACAGCAGAAGTTCCAGGCTGATGCGGCAAAAGCAGTCGTCGATGTCTTTGCGGGGCAGCCGTATCTGACGCCGACTTACAGGATGGATAGAGGTTCCGGCTATATTCAGCAGAGCTTTACGGAGGAGGCGGATCTTATCGGTTGGAGGAACCAGAGGATCGTGCCCGAACTAAACGACCAGCTGATCCTTCAGCAGCTGCAGAAGATCCAGCGCGCCAATCAGATCGCACCCTCAAATAGGCTGGAAGGAAGAAGTACCGGGTATCACCTTACGGTTGAGATGGAGACGGGGGTCGGAAAGACGTACACTTATATTAAGACGATGTATGAGCTGAACCGGGCTTACGGTTGGAGCAAATTCATAATCGTTGTCCCGAGCATTGCGATCCGTGAAGGGGTATATAGATCTCTGGAGATGACCCAGGAGCATTTTGCAGAGGAATATGGCAAAAAGATACGGTTTTTTATCTATAATTCAGCCCGCTTGACAGAAATCGACCGTTTTGCCACGGACAGTTCGATCAATGTTATGATCATCAATTCCCAGGCCTTCAATGCAAGGGGGAAGGATGCCAGAAGGATTTACATGAAGATGGACGAGTTTCGTTCGCGCAGGCCGATCGATATCATTGCGCAGACGAACCCGATCCTGATCATCGATGAGCCGCAGTCTGTGGAGGGGAAACAGACAAAGGAGAATCTGAAGCAGTTTCATCCGATGATCACGCTTCGTTATTCTGCTACCCATAAGAGCGACAGTATCTACAATATGGTCTATCGTCTGGATGCCATGGAAGCGTACAACAAACGCCTGGTCAAGAAGATCGCGGTCAAGGGGATCGTGGAGAGCGGGAGTACGGCGACGGACGGCTACCTGTATTTGGAAAGCATAAATCTGTCGAAGAAAGACCCGACAGCCACGCTGCAGTTTGAGAGGAAGATGGCGAACGGTGCCGTGAAGAAAAAGAGTAGGACCGTAAGGGAAGGGGATGATCTCTATGAGCATTCCAATGGTCTTGAAGAGTACAGGAATGGCTTTGTAGTCAGCCGCATTGACGGCCGTGACGATTCCATAGAGTTCCTTAACGGCATCAGGATCTATGCCGGTGACGTGGTCGGTGCGGTGGATGAAGACCAGCTGCGCAGAATCCAGATCCGCGAAACGATCCTGTCTCATCTGCAGCGGGAGAGACAGCTGTTCTATAAAGGGATCAAAGTTCTGTCTTTGTTTTTTATCGATGAGGTGGCAAACTATCGCGAGTATGACGCCGCAGGGCAGCCGGTGAACGGAAAGTATGCCAGGATGTTTGAGGAAGAATATGAAGATATTCTGAAGAATATGCAGATGACTTCGGGGGAGGACGAGCATAGCAGATACCTGCGGGCGATTCCGACAGGAAAGACGCACGCAGGATATTTCTCTGTTGACGGTAAGGGGAAGATGATCAACTCCAGGGCCGGGGGAAAAGAGGCGATTTCCGATGATGCAGGTGCTTATGAACTGATCATGAAGAATAAGGAATTGCTTCTGGATCGTGATCCGAAGAAATCTCCGGTGCGCTTTATCTTTTCGCATTCAGCGCTCAGAGAGGGTTGGGATAACCCGAATGTATTCCAGATCTGTACGCTGAAGCAGAGCGGCAGTGTGGTTCGTAAGCGCCAGGAAGTGGGACGCGGACTCAGACTCTGCGTCGATCAGAACGGTGAGAGGATGGATATGAATGCTCTGGGCAATGATGTTCACAATGTCAATGTGTTGACGGTCATCGCAAGTGAGAGCTATGATTCTTTTGCGAAGGGGCTTCAGGCAGAGATGGCAGAGGATGTGGCGGACAGACCGAAGGCAGTTACCAAAGAGCTGTTTGCCGGCCGTGTGGTGAAAGACGATCAGGGCAGTGAGATTCTTATTACCGATGATATTGCATCTGCGGTCTATTTTGACCTGATCGTGAACGGATATATCAACAAATCGGGAGAGCTTACGGATAAATATTACGAAGATAAGGCAGGCGGAAAGATTAGGATCGCGGAGGAAGCGAAGGACTTTGCGTCCGCTGTCATTGAGATCATGGATACGATCTATGACAGTAAGGCATTACGGCCTGAGAATGCCCGCAGCAATAATGTGGAACTGCTGCTGGATACTGAAAAGTTGAACAGCAAAGAGTTCCAGGCATTATGGTCTAAGATCAATAAGAAATCTGTTTATGTGGTGGATTTTGATACGGACGAACTGATAAGGGAGTCCGTCGCTTTGCTTGATGATAAGCTTCGCGTGGCAAAGATATATTTCCGGGTAGAGACCGGTGCAATGGATTCTATCAAGTCAAGGGAAGATCTTGCTACAGGCACTTCCTTTGTGAAAAAGGAATCTGCAAGCTACGGTATGTCTGCAGCGCTCCGTTCCAATGTGAAATATGATCTGATCGGAAAGCTGGTGGATGAGACAGGGCTTACCCGTAAGACAGTCATCGCGATCCTGCAGGGGATACAGCCTGCGGTATTTGATCAATTCAAAGATAACCCGGAGGAATTCATTGCCAGGGCGGCGCAGCTTATCAATGAGCAGAAAGCTGCCGCGGTCATCGAGCATATTACTTATGATGTGTTGGACGAGCGGTACGGAACGGATATCTTTACAAGGCATGCGATCAAAGGCCGGCTGGGGGTCAATGCGATGAAAGCAAGGAAGCATCTGTACGATCATATCGTATATGATTCTTCCGGGGAACGTGACTTTGCGACAGAGTTGGACGCCAACGCGGATGTGGCGGTATATGTGAAGCTGCCGGACGGATTTTGTATCTCGACACCGGTTGGGAAGTATGTGCCGGATTGGGCGATCGCGTTCTATGAGGACCATGTAAAGCATGTTTACTTTGTGGCGGAAACGAAAGGATCTGCGAATTCCATGCAGTCAAGAAGGATGGAAGAATCGAAGATCCATTGTGCGAGGGAACACTTTAGGGCCGTTTCCGATGGCAGTGTCGTCTATGATGTGGTGGACAGCTATGCAGCGCTGATGCAGAGGGTCATGCAATGAGCTGTCATCGGGGTGCGCTGCCAAACAGATCCAAAATACTGTTATAGGCCAGGGCTGCTGTCAAGGAGGAGGCAGGATTTTTCGGCAGAGGCAGATGAGAGGCATTGGGGGTGCCGCTAGTCAGGAAGCATTGCTGGCGTCTGAGGCTTATATACTGCTGTTTGGCGTATTCCTCGCGTAAGACGGCGCGCTTGGCAGCGTCCCTCTTTATCTCTCGTTCCACCTGCTCCTTCATCAGCTTTTTCATACGTTTGTGACGTTTGATCCACCAGTCCTCCATGTCATCGTCATCATCGTCGTCGTCAGGCCGGCTGCCTTTCAGGGCAGATCTGTTAAAGCCATCTCCACGGTGTTCTTCTATCGAAGCACCGAAACGCTCAAATATGACGCTGCCTTCGTTGTTCCCCCAGCCGAAGAACGGATTGCGCACCGATCTGTCCTCTACGAAATAGCCCAAGATCCATGCTTCATAATCCGGATCCTTCCGCATCTGTTCCCAGCCCTTATCGGAGATAGAGACGGACGTCGTGTCGTTGACCCTCGTAGGATCATAGGGGATCGTATTAAGCAGGGCGTAGAACCAGGCCTGATATTCTGCCATTGTCATAGTTTCGGTAGAAATCCCGCCACTGTTTTTTTCGCGCACTGTCCTGCCGGCCCTTAGCTGTTGGTCCACATGGCTTGCGCGGTCGGGATGTCTTCTTTTGTATTCGTCTACGACACTTTCAGGTACGAGCTTTTTAAAACTGCCTGTGGTATTGTCTGTTTTTCCGGCATTTTCTGTGGAAAATCCTGAGGAGTGTTCTATTTGTGTTGTATGGTGATTGAGGGCAGCAGTGTATGTTATACTCATGGTCTTCTCCGTTTCTGCAGTATGGTCTCTCCGAATTTTCTCTGCATTTTCTTCTTGTTATTTTTCTCGTCAGAAACGGGCGGAACATACAGGGAAAAGCTGCGAAATGAGAGTTTCCTGTCATGAATTTTCAAAAGAGAAGAAAATGTGTTATGTAAACCCTTGACAACCTTTTCCTGAACCGCTAAAATTTTACAAGAATACGGAAGAAAAGACTGCACAAGGACAAAGTCGGACCTTCCGAAAAGAACATATAAATGAGGTAAGATCCATGAGACGAAAGAGAATTCTGGCGGCCGTATTGGCCGCAGCGCTGGTGATACCCGTTAGTCTGGCGCAAGTTGACAGCGTTGTAAATGCTGAGAAGGGGAATCAAGAGAGGTACTATTATGATCAGCTGGAGGCTGATGCGAAAGGCATCTACGATGCCATGTATGAAATGTACGAGAAAGAGATCTTCATGACAGGGACCCAGGAATATGATCTGGTTGCAAATGGTCATATAACAAGCGATCAGCTTGCGGCCTACGGCGGGCAGCAGGAGGCGGTGCTGAAGGTGTTCGGTGCTGCGAGGGATGCCTTTTATGCGGACTATCCCGATATTTTCTATGTGGATTTCTCTAACTTGTCCATAAATGTAACGGAGAAGACGATAGCAGCCTCTAGTGTGTCGGAGAACGATACGGTGGTGTATGGGGCTTCACTGGGAACCGGAAGAACGGATAATTATTATGTACAGGGGTTTGGCGATCAGACACAGGTAGAGAAAGCGATCGGCGAGCATGAGAAGAAGATCGATGCGATTGTGCAGGGAGCAAGGAGTAAGTCGCAGTCAGTACGGGAACAGGTGGCCTATGTAAATAGTGCCATTATCGACAATACGGTCTATAAGCTTGACACGAACTGCGGTCCCGGCAACAGTGGGCATGTGAGGACTTCTTACGGCGCGTTGGTGAAAGGGGAGAGTCTGTGTGAAGGATACGCGAGAGCGGTCAAGGCAGTATTGGACGAGTTGGGGATCAGAAGCGTGTTGGTACAGGGAAGCTACCGGGCGCCAGACGGCAGTGATAACCTTCATATGTGGAATTATGTACAGGTTGACGGGAAATGGTATGGGTTGGACGCGACCGCCAATGACGGGATGAAGGGAGGCGCGGACCGCGAGAAGTACTTATTGGCAGAGAAGGCAGTGATGGAGAAGAATCATATCCCGGATGGCATTATGTCGGGAGCGGGCTTTCGCTTTACTTATCCGCAGCTTGCGGGAGCCGATACGTCGGACGAAGGAGGATCGGACAGTCAGGAGTATAAGACGATTTTTGAGAAAAGTGAATTTCTGGTGCAATATCGGGACGGTACTGAATCGGAAGGGGATGTAGGTATATTTAAAGTCAGCTATAAAGGTATGGGATATCAGGAAGCTGTTGATCAGGAAGGTGTATATATGCTTACTCGCTTTTACCAATATATGCCAGGTACTGATACTTATAAGGTCGGTGATTGGGGGTATTCGGATCCCAAACCATTTATGATGCCACAATTGAAAGAAGCCCTGCTCATAGCGAATGGAAACAGCAGATATATTGAGTTTGCCATCACGAAGAAAGAGCCGGTCGGCCCCTTGTATGGAGCAGATCTGACAGCGGAGGAATTGAAAAGGAACTGGACGTTCCAGGGAACTGAGAGCGATTTTCTCGTATCTACAGGAAAGCTGGATAATCCCAAAGGAACTTATGTGCCGTCTCCTTTTCCAAAGAAGCTTACGCCGAGTAATACCGGATATCTTTCTATGGGCAAAAAACATCATATAACGGCAGTGTATAATGAACCGTTGGAAGAGATCGAGGGGCAGTCTGCCGGCTATAAGCTTACGGTGAAGGATGGCTGGAGTGCAGAGGAAAACAGCAAGATCGAAAATTTTAAATGGGATGGAGACCGTACGATAGAATTTGATTTTACGCCCAGCAGAATGCTTGCGGACAATTATGCCGGCTATATCATACAGGTTACGGGATTACAGGGAGTGGAGAGCTTGAAGGTACCGGACAGCTTTCGTTATGATGTGAAGAAGAGGATCGCCATCTGTGCTTATCGCCCGGAGGGGATCGATCTGACGCTGGGCGGAAAGCCGGTATTGTTGGAGGAAGGGGATCTTTCCTATAACGATTGGCAGACTGAGGACGGGAAGAAACTTACCGATGTCGTGGATAAAATAAAGCTGGTGGCAACGAAGCCGGTGCTGGAGAGTGAGCAGCCGGCGAAACAGGGCGATCAGATGCTGGATGAGATCAAAGACCAGCTGGAGCCGGGAACTACGATCACAGAGAGCGCTACTTTTGATATCAGACTTCAGCACTGTAATCATTATATTATCCAGACCGGAAACAGTGTCAGACTTTTTATCGGTTTTCCGGAAGGATTCAGCCCGGAGCAGGTGGGAGTTACATATAAAGCCTACCACTTCAGAACCGATGAGAATGGGAAACTTGTTGCCGAGGAGATCAGTTGTGTTGTGACAGATGTAGGGCTGATGATCACCTGTAATTCGTTCAGTCCCTTTGCCATTGTCGGTGTGCAGGATTCGACGGGAGCGCCGCCGGTGGCACAGAAGCTGCTTGTCATGAACTCCAAGGGTGGGGAAGTGACGATAGAGAATAACAACGGCGACAAAATATGTGAGTTGACGGGGAAAGAGGATGCCAAGACGATCGCCATCAAGGCAAAAGATGGCTACTCCATAAGTAAGATCTACCTGTCAGATATCGGAGAACAGAAGATAACAAATACCAAGTCCATGCAGCTTACACTCAAATATGAGGATCTGGCGGGCTGTAATAATATCCTGGATGTAACCTTTGCGGAGGAGAAGCAGCAGGAGCCGACGGAGCCGGAGAAACCAAAGCCGGAGAAGCCAAAGCCGAGTAAGCCGAGCAACCCGAAGCCAAATAAACCAGCGCCGGATAAACCGCAGCAGGAGACGTCGCCGACACAGAAAGATCCGTCCACGAATACGAACCCTGCCGGGACACAGCAGCAGAACAACACCGCTTCCGGAAGTTCCGGAAACAGTGCAGGAGCCGCTTCCGGCAGCAGTAAGCAGTCTGCATCCGATGCAGATAAGATACTGGCTGCGCAGGCACCGCAGGAGCAGGCAAAAGCGGAGGACGATCAACAGACATCCGTTGCAGCGTCTGCTGTGTCACCGGCACCGTCTGCATCATCGCTTTCCGGGAAAGAGGACGGAGAAGGCTCCGAAGGCGATACGGAGCCGTCATCCTACGACCAGGGGACAGAAACGATGACAGAGACAGGCTCAGAGAGTGAAGAACAGCTGACGGCACCGGGTGTGGAGGATGACGCTGTGCCGGAAAGCGGGGATGACGGCGAAGCCGGTGAGGGATCAAGAATGAGAGGTATTTTCTGGACGATCTTGATCTCGATGGCAGGTGCAGGTATTATCGTCGGCGGAATTGCAGCTTATGTGAGAATTAGAAGGAACTGGGAGGAGTGATCCGGCATCTATTTTCTCTTTTCGTAATTCCTGTATTCCTTTGGCGTACATCCCATGGCGTTGCGGAATACCTTGGAGAAATAGCTGTTTGAGCCGAAACCACAGTTTTCGCTGATAGTGATGATACTCAGATCCGTATGCAGCAGCATTCCTGCTGCGATACGGATCCGGTGTTGGGTCAGATAGGCGACAGGAGAGGTGTGAATGTATTTGCGGAAGCAGCGCATACACTCCTGTCGGCTGACGCCGGCGGCAGCCGCAATGTCTCCCAACGTTAATGGATCTTCGTAATGATCGTGAATATATTGGATCATTTCTTTGATGCGCCGGTTATCGGCGCTTTTTTTATGGGAGGAGCGGTCATGGAGCGGCAGTGTCTCCTGAAAGAACAGGAGCCAAAGCTTAGAGAGGGCTTCCCGGATGGTAAATTCATACCCGAAAGGGTGTTTCTCATCGAGTGTGATGATCTCATGATAGAGAGGGAGCATCGCCATGTTCGGTCGTGTGTCTGCGGGAAAGCGGCAGGCAGTGATGGCAGCATTTCCAAGGATCGGCAACAGATAGTTTTGTTCGATCTGGCTGTTGTGCATTCCGGACAGGAAGGAGGCATGGAACAGATGAGCGTAGAAACTGCAGGTTCCTGTACGGGGAGCCGTGCAGAGAGTATGGAGCACACCGGAGTTGATGAAGCAGATATCGCCCTTATGCAGCGTGAGCGTCTGCTCGGAAGTCGTGAGCAGCAGAGAACCCTCGGTCACATAATCGATCTCGATCGATCTGTGCCAGTGCCAGGGGACGATATTGCGGAATCTGTCATCCATGGTGCGATAATAACATGCATAGGGAAATCCCATGTTGTCCATTTGCAGCATTTCTTCCTGGTTTTGGCCGTAATTGAGTCCGGATGCATAGATCATGGATGTGTTCCTTTCAGTGTTTTCTTCAAATTTTATCATGAAATTCGGATATTTTAAAAGATTTTTTTGTCTGATTCATATTTTACCATTTTGTGCTCATATCTGCATAGAGAGTCCGGTGAAAAGTGCTTATGATGAAATTACGATCTGCTTATATCCGCGGTCACTATTCCGCGGGATTTTGCCTTTAAGCGGTATATGGAAAGGAGAGACATGATATGAAACAGAACTATGAGTACAAGACAGAGAAGATCCGCCAGGCTTTTTTACAGTATAAGAAAGAGAATCCGGACAAGCTGAAAGCCCGGCTTAAATTTTCCTGGAGTAATTGGGGATTCGGGCTGGAAGAGTTTGCCGTTTCCTGTGAACGGATGCAGCGTGCCGGCATTTCTTATATAGAACTACACGGCAATCATTACGGGAAAGATCTGGGATATCGGCCGGAGGAGATACACCGGATCATGGACGGTTGTGGCATTCAGGTCGGTGGTATCTGCGGCATGTTTTCAGAGGACAATGATCTGTCCTCCAACCGGCCGGTCCACCGACAGGCGGCGATCGACTATATCAGGCGGGAGGCGGAATTTACGGCGCAGGTGGGAGGCAAATATATGTTAGTCTGTCCGGCGGCAGTAGGACGCAGTAGGAAGTATGATGACAGTGAGTTGGACAGGAGCATTGACAGTCTGTCACGGGTGGCGGACACATTTGTAGAGCATCGTATACGCGCGGCCATTGAACCGATCCGGTCAGCGGAGACGACACTTGTGCACAACATAGCGGATGCCAAGGCTTATATCGAGCGGTTGGATCATCCGGGTGTGCAGCATATCAACGGTGATGTGTATCATATGCTGGTGGAGGAAAGCCATATCGGAGAGGCGATCATGGATGCCGGTAAGCGACTCACCAATCTGCATATGGCGGATACGAACCGCTGTGCACTGGGATACGGGTCCCTGGATATCGATACGATCATTATGGCGCTGTATCTGCTTGACTATAACAATGACGAGAGCTGCTTCGTTACACCGGAACCTTTAGGACCGGGCGGCGATCCCTATCCCATGCAGCATGCCAAGACGGATCCGGCGATCCTAGATCAGTTGGTATTTGACAGTGTGCGGTATTTCCGTGAGCGGGAAGAGGAAGTGCTGGGCATGGAAGCGGAGTAGGAGAGGAAAGAGGCTTCGGCAAGCGCTCTAAGTGATATTGATTTCAGGGAAAACGGCCGGGGATATCATAGTTTTCGGTGATAACGCCGCAGCCAATCTTGTCGCCGGCGTTTCCGGAAGGCTGCGTGGTGAAATCATCGGGCGCGCCGTGAATGATCAGGGAGCGTCCGATGATCTCCGGCAGCTCAAACCGATCGGTATAAAAGGCGCCGTAGGAATACCCCTTGTTGCCGAGAAGGGGAGGCAGATCGCCGGCATGGTCCGGGTGCGGCAGTCCGCCGGGATTGTAGTGTGCGCCGGTCTTATCGAAGGGAAGAGCGCAGTTGCCCGTCTCGTGAATATGCATGCCATAGAATTGACTGTAAGGTGCGGTATCTTCGTACGGCAGGCCGTAGACTTCTGTTTCGATCAGCACACCGCCGGACGGGAC
Source organism: uncultured Lachnospiraceae bacterium (assembly GCA_947175055.1). Lineage (GTDB taxonomy): Bacteria > Bacillota > Clostridia > Lachnospirales > Lachnospiraceae > UBA3282. The sequence goes on from CAMWLJ010000027.1 coordinate 26,118, forward strand.
CGGGTAAAAATAGGCGGTTCCGTGCAGGGAAGGATGATCGGCGCTGCCTCCGATCTTTGCGTAAGCGCTGGGATAAGTATAATGTCGCATGTTGATTTCCTGTTTTAAAAAAGTTATTATAGTATATGCAAGACAGTGGGAGATTCCACGGTGAAAACAGCAGGGGTGAGGAGTTTGTGACGAAGCGTCACAAATTCTATTGATCGCAGAGCAGAATCTGAAATTCTGCTCGCGTCCTCAGCGCAAGGCGCTTCGGAATGGAGGTAAATATGGAGAATGTGGATGACGTGATCAGAATGTTGGACAATATGGCTGAGGGCGGTGTGAGCAGGATCAAAGTGGAGATATCGGAGGAGGTGGCGGACGGCTCCGTCAAGAAGGCCTATCACCACGGAAGATGTGATGTGGGCAGTCCGTTTGCCACCGGGAAGCTGTTCGACGCGGAAGAGGCGGACTGTGGTCAGTGACGTCTACGGTGCGATACGATCGTCAGCAGTGTAGTAACCATCGATCTTCGAGAAACAGCTGGTGTGCAGGCAGTCCGCAGAAGAGGCTATTGCAAATTGCGGGAAAGTGTAGTATAACTAGAACAGATCGCAGTGTAATAGAATAACAGGGGCGCTGGACACAAGTCCGGCTGAGATGTAGAGGCGTAATGTCGCTTCCGGTCCCTTGAACCTGATCCGGGTAATGCCGGCGTAGGAAGAATATTCGACAAATAGAATACTTGTCGTTTTTTTCGTACCGCGTTGTGCTGTTTACACCGCGGTACTATTTATATTGGAGGAAACGACTATGACACACAAATCAACCAAAGTCCGTGCCCTGACAGAGGGCGCGGTCATGATCGCCGCGGCAACGGTGCTGGGGTATCTGCGGATCTTTCGCTTCCCCGTCGGCGGCTCCGTGGATCTTTCGCTTTTGCCGATCCTTGTCTACTGCCTGCGCTGGGGGCCGAAGTATTCCCTGCTATGCTGCTTTGTCAATGGCATGCTGCAGTATTTTCTGGGCGGCGGCATCGCCATTTCCTGGCAGTCCATGCTGCTTGATTATGTGGTGGCCTATACCCTTGTCTTTTTATGCGGTTTCGGGTCGGGAAAGAAGCTTGGCTGGCTGTGGGGAACGATCCTTAGCTCTTTTGGACGTTTTGTATCGCTGACTCTGTCCGGTGGTCTGCTCTGGTATATGTACATGCCGGAGTCTTTTCTGGGGATACCGATGGTGAATCCCTGGGTCTATTCCGTTTTGCTCAACGGCGTTCTTGTCGTCGCGGTGATGGCGGTGGATCTGGTGGTGCTTGGTATCATGCAGAGTATCCCGGCGCTGCGCTGGCAGGTGTTGGCGAAGCAGACTGTATAGTGAGGCGTGCGCACACGACTGCTTGGCGAATGCCACGAGGTTTTTGACTGAGGATTAAAATGCCATATTTGACATGTTATGCCAGGAAAACGTATAATATAAGTCAAGTATGGCATTTTTGTCCTGCGGGCATTTTGTTTTGTCTTGCAGACATGTCAGGCATATGGTAGTATGGCAAAGGATATTGGTGGTACAGCCGGCAGCATTTTTGCAAAGGTAAGAACGACGAATCGGATACGGACTGATGGAGGGAGCGCGCTATGGGCGGATTTTTTGGAGTGGCATCAAAGGAAGATTGTGTGTTTGACCTGTTCTTTGGGACGGATTATCATTCCCACCTGGGGACAAGACGGGCAGGCATGGCTGTTTATGATGATAAGAAGGGCTTTGACAGAGCCATACATAATATTGAGAACGCGCCGTTTCGGACTAAATTTGATAAGGATGTCAATACCATGCATGGGACCAGTGGCATCGGCTGTATTTCAGATTATGAGCCTCAGCCGTTGATCATTCGTTCCCATCACGGGACCTATGCGATCACGACGGTAGGTAAGATCAACAATAAGGATGAGATCATAGAGGAACTTTTTAAGAGTGGCCATGGTCATTTTATGGAGATGAGCGGCGGCGACATCAATTCCACGGAACTGGTGGCGGCGGTGATCAACCAGCAGGAGAATCTGATCGAAGGCATCCGCTACGCACAGGAGCTGATCGAGGGTTCTATGACCATGCTCCTATTGACGGCGAAGGGGATCTATGCGGCCAGAGACAGGTATGGACGTACGCCGGTGACGATCGGACGCAAGGAGAATGCCTGTTGTATCTCGTTTGAGAGTTTTGCTTATCTGAACCTGGGCTATGCGCCGGAACGGGAATTGGGGCCGGGGGAGATCGTGGTGGTGACGCCAGAAGGTGTCCGGACGTTGGCGGCGCCGGGTAAGGAGATGAAGATCTGCACGTTCCTCTGGGTCTATTACGGTTACCCGTCATCGTCTTACGAGGGCATCAGTGTGGAACAGATGCGGTATAACTGTGGTGCCATGCTGGCAAAAAGGGATGACGCTCGGCCAGACATCGTGGCGGGAGTGCCGGATTCTGGAACGGCACATGCCATCGGTTATGCCAATGAGTCGGGAATCCCGTTCTCCAGGCCTTTTATCAAATATACGCCTACCTGGCCGCGGTCTTTCATGCCGACGATCCAGAGTAAGCGTAATCTGATCGCCAAGATGAAACTGATTCCGGTGCATGAACTGATCAAGGACAGAAGTCTGCTTCTGATCGACGATTCCATCGTACGGGGAACACAGCTGCGAGAGACCACGGAATTTCTTTATCAGAGCGGAGCTGCCCAGGTTCATATCAGACCGGCCTGCCCGCCGCTTCTGTTTGGCTGTAAATATCTGAATTTCTCGAGAGCGACTTCGGAGATGGAACTGATCGCGAGACGTGTGATCCAGGAGATCGAGGGGGAGAATAAGTACCCGAACCTGAAAGCCTATGCGAATCCGGACAGCGCAGAGTATCGCGCCATGCTGGATAAGATAGGAGAGAAGCTGAACTTCACTTCTCTCCGCTATCATCGTCTGGACGACATGATCGAATCCATCGGTATGGATAGATCCAAGCTATGCACTTACTGCTGGGACGGCCGGGAATAGGGATCGATGCGCTGCTGGCGCAGCCAGATCTTCATTACGACTCGTTGTGGCAGCAGTTTGGCACCTATGTGGCAGCAGTTGACATAGAGACCATAGACCGAGAGGTCTTTCCCTTTGTCAGCATCTGCCACTGCTTTGCGGGCGATCTTGTCCGGCGCGGTCATGCCGAAGAAGCAGCGGGTGGCTTTAACGGCGCCGATATCGGCCCGGTCGTAGAGATCGGTCTTCAGCCAACCGGGACAGACCGCAGTGGCACTGATGCCACGGTCCTTCAATTCTATATGCAGCGCCCTTGTGTAGTTGCGCACGAAAGCTTTCGTGGAACTATACAGATTCTGGTAGGGAAGCGGCTGGAAGGCGGCCTGGGAGGCGATGTTGATGATATGGCTTCCTACGGGCATATAAGGGATGCAGGTCAGGCCCATAGCCACGACACCGCCGATATTTAAGGCGATCATGTTGAGGGAGTCGGCTATGCTTAAGTCTCCGTAGGAGCAGAACTTGGCGTAGCCGGCGTTGTTGACAAGATAACGGATTTCCACACCGCTTTGGGCAAGTCGATGACCAAACTCCTCGATCAAAGCAGTCTGAGACAGATCCAGGCTGATAGGTATCACCTTCGGTCCCATCTGCCTGCGCAGCTTATCCAGTTTGTCCCTGTGCCTGGCAATGGCCCAGATCTCATCAATCTCCTTTTTCTCTTTGATGATCTTTACAAATTCTCTGCCCAGCCCAGTGCTGGCTCCGGTTACGATTGCAATCTTTTTCATAGAGTTCTCTTCCTGTAGTTTGTTATGATGAGGATGCCGAAGTTTACAGATCTTTGGCCCTTTTATCCTTCAGATGGTACTTATTAGATAGTATAGCAAAGGATGTGTCAAAATTAAAGTTTCTATTCAGAAAAAGTGGTTACATGCTTCCTCCAGTGTAGTATTTTTGATACAATAAATCATAGATACAGGCTTTGGAAGTCGTTGGGTGGAAAGGGAGCAGAGTAAATAAATGATTTAAGGTAACAATAAAGAAGATATGTATGTTTTGTTATGCCGGAATATTTGATTGAGAAGGAGAGACATTTATCATGGCAAAAAGGATATTAGATTGTTATGCGTCAGATTTCGTGGGCTTTACGAAAGCAGATCTGCTGGAGTCCATACGAAAGAGTGAGGGACGCGTCATGCTCTGTGAGACGATCGGCACGGTAAGGCCAATGCTGGGGGATGTGACGAACGCGGAATTCGTGTCAGCCATGGGGGCAGATCTTGTACTGCTGAATATGTTCGACGTGAATGCGCCTGTAATAGAAGGACTGCCGGAGGGGAGGCCGGAGGATACCGTTCGGCTGATCAAGCAGCTGACAGGGCGGCCCGTGGGCATCAATCTGGAGCCGACGGAGGCGGACGGGGAGGCGGAAACGGCGCCGCTCTGGCAGATGTCCCTGGGACGGCGGGCCACGCTTGAGAATGCGCAGCGGGCCTGTGAAATGGGAGTGGATATGATCTTGCTGACCGGGAATCCGGGGATGGGCGTTCACAATGAGGCCATTGAGGAGACGATTCGGTCGTACAAGAAGAATCTGGGAGAGCGGATCATTCTGGCAGCGGGCAAGATGCATGCGGCGGGTATTCTTACGGAGGCCGCAGAGCATATTATGACGAAAGAGGATGTCAGGCGGTTCAGGGAAGCCGGAGCGGATATCCTGCTCTTCCCTGCGCCGGGAACGGTGCCGGGGATCACGATGGAGTATGTGAGGGAGCTGGTCGGCTATGCACACAGCCTGGGTGCCTTGACGATCACGGCTGTCGGCACATCCCAGGAGGGCGCGGATACGGATACTATCCGCCGGATCGCGCTGATGTGCAAGATGACCGGCACAGACATGCACCATCTGGGTGACACGGGTTATACGGGTATGGCTCTGCCAGAGAATATACAGGCGTACTCGGTGGCCATACGCGGCATTCGGCATACGTATCACAGGATGGCGGCTTCGGTGCGGCGATGAAACAGGAAACGTAAAAGGGATACAGAAAATTTGGGAAACAAGGGAAACGGAAATGCAAAAGATATTGGTGGTAGATGACGCAGCGGTAAACCGTGAGATGCTGCGTGAAATGCTGGAAGACAATTATGATATCGAGATGGCGGAAAACGGGCAGCAGGCGCTGCGGAAGCTGTTAGAATATAAAGGGGTGCTGACGGCGGTACTGCTTGATCTGCAGATGCCGGAGATGGACGGTTATGCGGTGATCGATGCGATGAAAGAGAACGGATGGCTGGAGCAGATCCCGGTGCTCGTTATAAGTATCGAGAGTACGGCGGAGATCGAGAGCCGGTGCCTGGAGATCGGAGTCTCCGATTTTATCCACAAACCCTTCGACAGATCCATTGTGAAGCACAGGGTCAGGAACACCATCGATTTGTTCGCTTATAAGAACAGCCTGGAACAGCAGGTGGAGGAGCAGCGGCAGACACTGAGACAGCAGGACCGGATCATTCGGATCCAGGCCGAGAAGCTGAAGGAGGCGGAGCCTTTTGACAGATTGATGATGGAGTACCGGTTTGCCATTATGGAGATCGAGACGAGACTGAAAGTGCTGAACGAAGAGTTCTCGCGGGAATACAAGCGTAATCCCTTTGAATCTATCAAGAGCAGATTGAAAACGCCGGAGAGTATCTATGAGAAACTGGAGCGCAAGGGTTATCCGATCACGGTGGATAATATCAGGGAACATTTGACCGATGTGGCGGGGCTGCGGGTCATCTGCTCCTTCCCGGACGATATCTACCGACTGGCGGATCTGGTCATCAGACAGGACGACATCCTTCTTCTGCGGAAAAAGGACTATATTCAGAATCCGAAGGACAACGGCTACAGGAGTCTGCACCTCATACTGAGTGTGCCGATCTTCCTTTCCAACGAGAAAAAGTACATGAAGGCAGAGGTACAGTTCCGAACGATCGCCATGGATTTCTGGGCCAGCCTGGAGCACAAGCTGAAATACAAGAAGGATGTGAACAACGCGGAGGAGATCGTAGCGCAGCTGAAAGACTGTGCGGATTCCATCGAGATGCTGGATCACCAGATGCAGGATCTGCGCAACAAGATCGATATGGACGGCAGGTAGGAATTGATTAATCTTACATTTTGTCATATACTGGATTTATGCAAAAATTAGCAGAAGAAATCAAAACAGGACAACTGAAACAGGTCTACATCCTGTACGGTGAGGAGACCTACCTGCGCAGCCAGTACAAGGATAAGCTGAAAAAGGCATTGCTCGGTGACGGGGACGATATGAACTTTCACTATTTCGAGGGGAAGAATATCTCATCGGGGGAAGTGATCGATCTGGCTGAGACTATGCCCTTTTTTGCCGAACGGAGAGTGATCGTGCTGGAGAACAGCGGCCTCTTTGCAAAAGGCGGGGAGGAGCTGGCGGCTTATCTTGGAGATCCGGCGAAGACAGCTGCCTTCGTGTTCGTGGAGCAGTCGGTCGATAAGCGCAGCAAGCTGTATAAGGCGGCGACGGCCAAGGGGCGCGCTATCGAGTTCAAGGCTCAGGATGAGGCGGTACTGAAACGCTGGATCCTCGGTTTTTTGAAGAAAGAGAATATGAATATCACGGAACGGAATCTGGATCTTTTTCTGGATAAGACTGGCTCCGGTATGGAGAATATCAGAGGGGAACTGGAGAAGCTTTTCTGCTATTGTATGGGGAGGGATGTGATCACGGCCCAGGATATCGAGGCGGTCTGCACGAGACAGGTGAGCAGCCAGATCTTCGATATGATAAATGCGGTGGCGGAGAGACGGCAGAAGACGGCTCTTAATCTGTACTACGATTTGCTGACGCTGAAGGAGCCACCCATGCGGATCCTGTTCCTGATCACCAGGCAGTTTAACCTTCTGCTGCAGGTGAAAGAACTGAAGAATAAAGGCTATGATGCGAATACCATTGGCGGCAAGGTGGGACTGGCCGGATTTATTGCCAGGAAGTATGTGACGCAGGCCGCCAAATTTCGTGAGGAAGATCTGCGCAGGGCGCTGACAGACTGCATAGAGGCAGAGGAGGCGGTCAAGACGGGCAGGATGAATGATGTGATGAGCGTGGAGCTTTTGATCGTGAAGTACAGTGCGGTATGATTCTTTGCCTGAAAGTATAGAGCAGCACGATGAGAAAGGAGCAGGGAATAAAGTATGAATATTGTATGTTTGGATCTGGAGGGAGTGCTGGTGCCGGAGATTTGGATCGCTTTTGCGCAAGCCAGCGGGATTCCGGAGTTAAAGCGGACTACCAGGGATGAGCCGGATTATGATAAGCTGATGCGCTGGCGGATCGGGGTGTTGAAAGAACATGGACTGGGTCTGGAGGAGATACAGGCCACGATAGCCACGATCGATCCGATTCCCGGGGCAAAGGAATTTCTGGATGAACTTCGCAGCCTGACGCAGGTGGTCATCATCAGCGATACATTTACACAGTTTGCAGGGCCTCTTATGGAGAAGCTGGACTGGCCCACGATCTTCTGTAATTCTCTGGAAGTGGCGCCGGACGGTGAGATCACGGGATTCAAGATGCGGATCGAGAATTCCAAACTCTCTACAGTGAAGGCACTGCAGTCTATTGGCTTCGAGACCATTGCCGCCGGTGACAGCCATAATGATCTGGATATGATCCGGGCCAGCAAGGCGGGATTTTTGTTTAAGAGTACGGAACAGATCATCCGGGAGAATCCGCAGTTCCCGGCTTATGAGACATATGAGGACCTGATGGCGGCGATTCGGCATGCGCTGTAAGAGATTTATATTTCAGTCAGTCCTGCTGGCCGTCACGCTGCCGTTGTTGACTGCCTGCAGCCTCATACATGGCAGGACGGAAGCCTATTCAAAATCTTTTTTTGCCATGGACACTTACATGACGTTCACCGTTTATGATGACAATGCGGAGGATGCCGGGGCGGCTTTAGCGTGTGCGCAGGAAGAGATCAATGCGCTGGAAGCACTTATCGCCGTCACGGATGCACAAAGTGATATCTATGCAGTCAATCATGGCGGCGGACAGCCGGTGGCCGTACAGGAGAGGACGGCCGATCTGCTTTCCTTTGCATTGAGAATGGCGCAGGAGACGGGCGGCGCGCTGGAGCCGACGCTGTATCCGGTCCTGAGGGCATGGGGATTTACAACAGATGAGAACAGGATTCCTTCCGGTGGTCAGATTGCCGGGCTTCTGGAAACGGTCGGATATGACAGGGTGCAGGTGACGGCTGACGGCGTTACTGTGGCGGATGGCATGATGCTGGATCTGGGTTCCGTGGGAAAAGGATATGCGGGGGATCGGGCAGAACAGATCCTCAGGGAAAAAGGCATTGATTCGGCAATTTTGGACATCGGTGGCAATATTCAGGCGGTGGGGACGAAGCCAGATGGCAGTGACTGGAAACTGGGACTGCGCAGTCCTTTCGGGGAAGGAATATTCGGGACACTGCAGATCGCCGATAAAGCGGTCGTCACTTCTGGGAATTACGAGCGTTATTTTATTGGAGAGGACGGCGCCCGATACGGTCACATCCTGGATCCTAGGACAGGATATCCGGTAGATAACGGGTTGGCCTCCGTGACAGTCATCGCCAAGGAGGGTAAGGTATGTGATGCATTGTCCACGGCGCTTTTTGTTATGGGTCTGGAGGATGCGATAAGATACTGGAGAACCCGTCAGGAAGAGCAGCCTTTTGATATGATACTTGTGACGGAGGAAAAGGAAGTATACGCAACTGAAGAAATTAAAGATAGATTTAACCTACAGAAAGAATATAGTTCTATGCCTGTTCATCAGATAGCTCTGTCGGAATAGGGAAAATAGTGGAGAATAAGGGAGAAAACTAAAATTATATCAAGATTTAACTCTATAATATCTGTAAATGCAGACAAGAGGATCGAAAGGCAAGATAATAAACGGAAGAATATGGACAGCAATAAACTGCCGCTGTATCAGCAATGATACAACGGCAGCTTTACGTAGTATAGAAAAGATACAAAAACACTCGTTATTCACGATTCATATTCTTGATCACGAGCAGTGTGAGCAGTAATAATATAATGCCCACCGGCATGGAGATCCATGCACTCTGTGCGAAACCGGCTACGATATAGGTGATAAAGGAGATCGCAGCCACTACGATCACATAGGGGAGCTGGGTGGACACATGATTGACGTGGTCACACTGCGCGCCGGCAGAAGCCATGATCGTGGTATCGGAGATGGGGGAGCAGTGATCGCCGCATACAGCGCCTGCCATACAGGCGGAGATGGAAATGATCATCAACTGCGGATTGGAACTCATAAATACATCCACAACAATAGGGATGAGAATACCAAACGTTCCCCAGGAAGTTCCGGTAGAGAAAGCGAGGAAACATGCCACGATGAAAATGATCGCCGGCAGGAAGTTCATAAAGGATCCCGCACTCTTATGTACGGCATCGGCTACGAAGGTCGCCGCGCCCAGAGAATCCGTCATGGCCTTCAGTGTCCAGGCAAAAGTAAGGATCAGGATAGCCGGGACCATGGCCTTGAAACCGTCAGGCAGACAGGCCATACAGTCTTTGAAACTTAAGACTCTTCTGATCAGATAGATAATGATCGTCAGGAGCATGGCGCAGATACTGCCAAGCGCAAGACCGACAGAAGCGTCGGAGTTGGAGAATGCTTCCACGAAACTTGCTCCGTCAAAGAACTCGCCCGTATAGATCATGCCGATGACACAGCATACGATCAACATGATGATGGGGATCAGTAAGTCGATCACTTTTCCTTTTGGATTTACGGTCTCTGTCTCCAGCGTGTCTTCTTTCTTGCCGGTGGAGAACAGATCCCCTTTGAGGGCATTGGCTTCATGTGTTTTCATGGGGCCGAAATCTACCTTCATCAGTATCAGTGCGATCATCATGATGATAGTCAGGATCGCATAGAAGTTATAGGGAATAGCGCGGATAAAAATGGAGAATCCGTCTTCGCCCTCCACAAAGCCGGAAACGGCTGCCGCCCAGGAAGAAATCGGTGCGATGATGCAGACAGGAGCCGCAGTGGCATCGATCAGATAGGCCAGCTTCGCGCGGGAAACTTTGTGCTCATCCGTAACGGGTTTCATGACGCTGCCCACGGTGAGACAGTTAAAATAATCATCGATAAAGATCAGTACGCCGAGTGCAACGGTGGCAAGCTGTGCACCGGCTCTTGTCTTGATTTTCTCCCGGGCAAAATGGCCGAAGGCTGCGGAACCGCCTGCACGGTTCATCAGGCTGACCATGGCGCCCAAGATTACGAGAAATACCAGGATACCTACATTATAGGCATCGGACAGGACGGAGACAAAGCCGTCGTTGAAAATGTGTGTGAGTGTCCCCTCGAAGGAGAAACCGGAATAGAACAGACCGCCCACCAGAATACCGATGAACAGCGAACTGTAAACCTCTTTCGTGATCAGGGCCAATACGATCGCGACGATAGGCGGGATCAATGCCCAGAAAGTGGCATACATGGCAGGTGTGTACTCGGCCTGCGCATCTGCGGCAAATGCGGTAAGCGGCAGAAGCCCAAGACAGAGAAGCATAAGGCCTGCTCCTCGTAACAATTTTTTCTTTTTCATTTGTACCTCCATTCCGAAGCGGTTTATGCTGAGGATGTGAGCAGAATTGCGGATCCTGCTCTGCGATCAATAGAATTTGTGACGCTTCGGCACAAATTCAAACTGAACTTGGTCAGTTTGGTGAACTATCTTGCATAAAAATACATGAAAGTCATGTGACAAGACAGATCTTTTAGTATGATTGCCGAAGTTAGTATACCATTGCTTATTGCATTTCACAAGAAAAAAGACATAAAATATGAATATTTATGTAACTGTTCACGGGTCAGGAATGCGCCAAACTGCGTATTTTGTGACAAAATGATTCATATTTATGTAACATTGGAACGTCAAATGTAACTGACAGCGTAGACTAATATCCTTGATCGCCTGCTGTGAGGAGAGGGGAGAGCGGATATGCAGAATGTAGAGTTTTTGGTTGCTATATCACCTGTTATTCTGGTACATTATGCTAAACGACATGAGACAGGAGATGGATGAGATACACTGTTGAAATGTCTTATCAAGAGTAATCTTTTCAAAGGGAGTAGTACGTTAACGTTAGGTGGAGAAATATATTAAGTAGAGAAATACATTAAGTAGAGAAATACATTAAGGAAAGGTAGGAGAGTATCACATGACGAGAGAAGAGGCGAGAAAGAGAGCGTCTGAACTAGTGGCGCAGATGACAGTGGAGGAGCGTGTGGGACAGCTTCGGTATGAGGCGCCGGCCATAGAGCGGCTTGGCATTCCGGCCTATAACTGGTGGGGAGAGGGCCTGCACGGTGTGGCCAGAGCAGGGACGGCGACAGTGTTTCCACAGGCGATCGGTA